>JBEKJZ010000030.1:0-39239 GCA_050010955.1 Xanthobacteraceae bacterium
TACGTGAGCTGGGTTCAGAACGTCGTGAGACAGTTCGGTCCCTATCTGCCGTGGGTGTTGGAGAATTGAGAGGATCTGTCCCTAGTACGAGAGGACCGGGATGGACGTACCTCTGGTGGAGCTGTTGTGGCGCCAGCCGCAGTGCAGCGTAGCTATGTACGGACGGGATAACCGCTGAAAGCATCTAAGCGGGAAACCCACCTCGAAACGAGTTCTCCCTTGAGAGCCGTGGTAGACCACCACGTTGATAGGCCGGGTGTGTAAGCGCGGTGACGCGTTCAGCTTACCGGTACTAATCGCTCGATTGGCTTGAACGCTCTCATTTTCATTGCCCGTTCCAGGCATCAGTCATCAGTGGTCAGTAATCAGATCGCTAGCTGATGCCCGATGGCGAGAAAGATCGCTTGCTTCATTGTCAGGATTCGTAGCCGGTAATCCGTTCTGATTACCGATTACTGATTACTGACTTCTGTTCTTGGCCGGCCTGGTGGCTATAGCGAGGAGCCTATACCCGATCCCATCCCGAACTCGGCCGTCAAAGTCCTCTGCGCCGATGGTACTAAGCCTCAAGGCTTGGAAGAGTAGGTCGCCGCCAGGCCTGCCAAGGACGGAACATTCCTCTTCACGATGATTATGCAAAAGCCCCGCGGTTTCCGCGGGGCTTTTTTGTTTGATTAGTCGTCATTGCGAGCGGAGCGAAGCAATCCAGCTTCGGCGTGGCCGGCCTGGATTGCTTCGTCGCTTCCGCTCCTCGCAATGACGCTTTTGCTCGTCATGCCCGCGATAGCCGTTCTAAGAATGGCGTCGCTTCGCTCGCCTATGTCGCGGGCATCCACGCCTTAATCGCTGCGTCTTATCAAAGACGTGGATGGCCGGAACAAGTCCGGCCATGACGATAACGGAGCGCGGTTTTCGGCGGGGCCTTTTTGTTTCTCAGTTCATTCAGCCCCGCGTCCGGCATTCCGCGACGGCGCTAGTCGCGCTACCATGGCTTCACCAAGCGCAGTCCGGAGGACGCCACCGCATGCCCACCAATCGCGTCTATCGGGTCGCCGTCATTCCCGGCGACGGCATCGGCAAGGAGGTGGTGCCGGAGGGCCTGCGCGTGCTCGAGGCGGCATCCAGGAAATTCGGCTTCGAGCTGCGCAACGATCATTTCGACTTCGCCTCCTACGACTATTACGCCGAGCACCAGCGCATGATGCCGGAGGACTGGAAGGACAAGATCGGCGGCCATGACGCGATCTTTTTCGGCGCCGTCGGCTGGCCGGCGAAAATTCCCGATCATGTCTCGCTGTGGGGCTCGCTCATTTTGTTCCGCCGCGAGTTCGACCAATATGTGAATCTGCGGCCGGTGCGGCTGATGCCGGGCGTGCCGTCGCCGCTCGCCAATCGCAAGCCCGGCGACATCGATTTCTGGGTGGTGCGGGAGAATACCGAGGGCGAGTATTCCGCCATCGGCGGTCGCATGTTCGGCGGCACCGACCGCGAATTCGTCGTGCAGGAGACGGTGCTCACCCGCATCGGCGTCGATCGCGTCTTGAAATTTGCCTTCGAGCTCGCCCGCAAGACGCCGAAGAAGCATCTGACCTCGGCGACCAAGTCGAACGGCATCGCCATCACCATGCCGTACTGGGACGAGCGGGTCGAGGCCATGGCGAAAAACTATCCCGACATCAAATGGGACAAGTACCACATCGACATCCTGGCGGCGTTGTTCGTGCTCAGGCCCGACCGCTTCAACGTGGTGGTAGGGTCGAACCTGTTCGGCGACATTCTCTCCGACCTCGGCCCGGCCTGTACCGGCACCATCGGCATCGCGCCGTCGGGCAACATCAATCCCGAGCGCAAATTTCCCTCCATGTTCGAGCCGGTGCACGGCTCGGCGCCGGATATTGCCGGCCAGGGCAACGCCAATCCGATCGGTCAGATCTGGTCGGGGGCGATGATGCTCGAGCATCTCGGCGAGGCCGAAGCCGCCGCCGCCATCGTCAAGGCGATCGAGAAAGTGCTGGCCGAGCCGAAGCTGCGCACGCGCGATCTCGGCGGTCCGGCCGACACCAGCACCTGCGGCAAGGCGGTGGCTGACGCGCTGGCGTAAGTCAGGAGTTTGTGGGGCCGGACCGTTACCGCCCGTGCTCCCACAGCGTTTCGAGCCGATGGCGGAACGCCTTGGGCCGTTCGGCGAACAGGCGGTGCGCGATGCGGGCGGCGCGGTGCGCGAGCTCGGTGGTGCGTTCGGCGCAGGCCGGTGTCAGCCGCGAGCGCCAATGCGCCAGCGGCTGATGCGGTTCAGTGAAGCGCTTGAGAATCTCCAGGTCCTGACAGCGGCCGAGCCGGTCGCGCAGCCGTTCGGCTTCCTCGGTCCACATGCGGCCGTGGCGCGGCCATAGCGGCTCGATCAGATCCATCTGATAGCGATGATCGACGACGCGCTGGCGCAGATGATGCAGGTCTTCGGCGCTGGCGTTGGCCCAGTCGACCGGGATACAGCGCCGCGCGGCGCGATAGCCGGCGGTCAGGCGCGCGGCGATGGCGCTGAATTCGAACGGATCGAGCGGCCACAGCTCGATCGCGACAGTCGTGGCGTCAAGCCAGGCGATGATCGCTTGCCGCAGTTCCGGCGTCAGCACCTCCTGCTCCTCGCTGCCGCGGATCGCTTCCAGGCGGCCGCGGACGGTCGCGATCGAGCGCGCCGACAGCGCCATGCCTTTGTCCACGAGGTCGTCGAAGGCATTGAGCGCCGACTGGCCGTCGCGCGCGCGCGCGAGCGAGCGGGCGTGGTCGCGCGCCTCCCGGCGCAAGCGCACCGCGTCGGGGATGAAGGGCTCGAGCAGCCGCATCAGCGCGCGCCACTGCTTCATGGCGCGGCGGAAATCGTGCACGGCATCCTGGTTCGAGCGCTCCGGATCGGTGATCGTGACGCGCGCAGTGTCGATGACATGACCCGCGATCGCGCGCACCGCCGGTCCGATCGCCGCCCGGGGCTGCAAAGCAGGTTTGGCGCCCATATCCGCTTCTATGAAGGCGTGCATGACAGTCCGATGGGTCCCCCGGTGACAGTATGACGAAAAATCGGGCCCGCCGCACTTCCCTTATCAGAGGTCGCTTGCTACATGCTTTTCACCACGGCGGCCCCGGTCCAAGCGGGGCCGGGCACATTGGCGCGGGGTGGAGCAGCCCGGTAGCTCGTCAGGCTCATAACCTGAAGGTCGTAGGTTCAAATCCTACCCCCGCAACCAATCAAGTCTCTAAAATATAACACATTTTCGACGATCGCCTTGGTGGTGGACTTTCGTCCCTCTAGGGTGTGTCGCCAGCAGATCAAGGACACTAGGACTAAGCCGCCCCTCGACGAGAGAGAGCCCCGAGAAGTGACCCGCGTCGCCAGCGAGGTCGGCACCGAGGGCAAGCTCGGCGGCCAGGCCCAGGTGCCCGGCGTCGCCGGCACTGACGGACCTCGCCGACAGCGTCAACTTCATGGCGGCAAACTGACCGCGCAGGTTCGCAACATCGCCGACGTCGCCACTGCAATCGACGGCGGCGACCTGTCGAAGAAGATCACGGTGCGCCGCCCGCGCTGTCACCGGAACAAACAAATAACGATGTCGTCAGCAGTCGCGCCGCAAAAAAGTCGCGTCGCCTACAAAAATTGACCTCGTATATTGCCTTACGTAGTTCCAGCAAGTTGAAAGCTTAAGGCATTTTTAATACTAAATTTGATGAGGCCGAGGAGGGAGCGCCTCGTTCCGCAGTGTTTGTCGGAGTATCAGATGCGCGTTACGGCCTCGATTCTCGTTTTGCTGGCGGCGAGCGCGCCGGCCTATGCCCAGACCGCCACGACATCGGGCGCGATGTCGATGGTCAACATCAGCGACCCCGCTAACGTCAACACCACGACCAGGCTGACGACTCCGCCCACGATTGTCGCGCCCGGTCTTGCCGCCGCCGGCGTCGAGACGTGCCTCGGTTCTGCGTCCGGCGGTCTGTCGCTGATGGGGACCGGGCTGACGTTCGGCTCGACGGTCCCCGACTCCGGATGCACGCTCCGTCTCACGGCGCGGCAGCTCTATGCCTTCGGTTTTAAGGCTGTCTGAAATTTCGGTTGGTTCCATCGAGCGGCCTCGCCCGGTTTCCCAGCCTCTACAGCTTGTCCCACCTCGAGTGGTCGAACCCCGTCCGGTTGCCCGACCTCGCCCGGTTGTCCGACCGCACAAGATCGTGCACACCGCGGAGAGAAAACGTAAGCCCAAGCCGCAGCTGGTTGCCGTGGCCAACGTGGCCTGGCTGGCGGAATTCTCTCCGGAGGAGGCGCGGTGGTGGCTCGCTTCCGCCCAAGAGTGACGCGGCCCCAAGCCCGCCGGACTGAGCGGCGGGCTTGGGGACGAGCCATTCCGGGCCCGTTGCAGCGGAGATTCAACATGAAAATGATGTGCGGCATAGGGATGATCGTTGGAATCCTGAGCGTGGTGCCCGCGATGGCTGGCGACTATGGCGGAGGCTTCACCAATATTTGGTCGGGCGCTCAAGGCACCTCTTTTTCCTACGGGAATGCGACGGCGAATTCGGCGAGCGGTTCTACCGCGTCGGGGATCGGCGGTGGCGGTTACCAAGGTACGCTCAGCTCGATCGCCGGCGTGACCGGCAGCACCAGTTCGTTCGCGAGTACCGCGTCGTACGGCAGCGGTTACGCGCAGACACAGACCTCCGGCTATGCCGGCGGCACCTCGACTGGCGCGGCGGGCCGAAGCCACTGAGCGATTTAGAGAAGGCCACGCGGCGCGCCGCGAGGCCTGAGGTCGCGTTCATCTTACGGTGCCGGCGGCCGGCCTCATCGCCGGCCCGCGGCGTACGCCGTAACGTTCATTATCCGGCCGTAATTCCGCATTGCTTCACTTCGCCTCAGGAAACGGGTGGCCTCGCGCGCCCCTGTTTGCTCCGTAACGTTGAAGCCTTCGCTCAACGCCTGCTACGACCATCTTGGCACTTGCATCGCGGCGAAGCCGCCGACAGGGTGCGAGGCCGTCTTGGGAGGAATTGTGGTCACGCGCTCGACGCCGGCCAAACCGCACATCTTCTATGGGTGGTTCGTCGTTGCCGGCACCTTTGCCGTCACCTTTGTCGGCTTTGGCTGCGCCTATAGTTTCAGCGCCTTTGTCGTTTCTTTGCAGCAGGATTTTGCCGCCTCGCGCGGATCGGTCGCGGTCACGTTCTCGCTGGCCGGATTCTTTTATTTCGGCCTCGGGGTCGTCAGCGGCCCGCTGGCCGACTACTGGGGCGCAAGGCGTCTTGCCGTCATCGGCATGGTCCTGACCGGACTGGGGCTCGTGGTCGCGAGCGTCGCCCGCAGCCTGCCGCAAGTCTATGCGGCGTACGGGCTCGGCGTCGGACTGGGCATCGGCTGCTCTTACGTTCCGGCCGTGGGCGCGGTGCAGCGCTGGTTCATCAGGCGCCGCGGCTTTGCCTCCGGCATCGCGGTCAGCGGCATCGGCGTCGGCACGCTCTTGGTGCCGCCGCTCGCCGCGTTCCTCATCGCGGCGCTGGGGTGGCGCGAGGCCTATTTGATCCTCGGCATTCTTTCCGCGCTTGTCGGTGGCGGAATGGCGCTGCTGATCGAGGACGATCCGCACCATCGCGGCCTCAATCCCGACGGCGCGCCGCTTGAATCGAATGGGGAACCGACGCGCGCGACCGGCATCTCCGTCAGCGCGGCGATCCGATCGCGGCGGTTCATCGGCCTTTACGCCGCCTGTTTCATTTGCGCGTTCGGCTTGTTTGTGCCGTTCGTGCATCTCGTGCCGTACGCGCTCGATCACGGCCTGCCGCAATCGTCGGCGGTCATTCTGCTCGCCATGATCGGGCTCGGCAGCACCGCCGGACGTTTCATCCTCGGCGGCGCGGCCGATCGGCTGGGCCGCCCGCCATCCTTCATGGCCATGTTCGTCGGCATGGCGCTTTCTTTCGTCATTTGGGCCTTTTCGACCGAGCTCTGGGCGCTGGCCGCCTTTGCCTGCGTCTTCGGCTTGTTCTACGGCGGGTTCGTCGCGCTCGCGCCGGCTGTGGTCACCGACTACTTCGGCGGCCGTAACGCCGGCAGTATTATCGGCATTCTCTATACCAGCGTGGCGATCGGCACGCTGATCGGGCCCGGCGCCGCCGGCTACGCCTTCGACCTAACTCACAGCTACACGCTGCCGATCCTGGCGAGCGTCGCCGCAAACATCATCGCCGCCGCGATCGTGGCGGCCACATCGAAGGCTGATCGGTGACGTTTGGCGCTTCGCGATCTGGCCCCGCGCTAAGCGAGCGCGGCATGGACAAGAATGCGGAACAGCTGCCGATAATAATCCCGCTGCCCCGGCGCCTGGATCATCATCATCGCGATCAGCTCTTCCTTCGGTGCGATCCAAAACGCCGTACCGGCAATGCCGCCCCAAAAGAATTCACCCGGCGTCCCAGGCGTCGGCGCGAGTCCGACCTCGCGCCGCACTGCGAAGCCGAGCCCGAAGCCATGTCCCGGCGCCAGCAGGAAGGCGGTTCCGATGCGGACATGCGGCCCGAGGTGGTCGGCGGTCATGAACTCAAGCGTCTTGCGGCCTAGGAGCCGCGTGTTGCCGAGCGCGCCACCGAGATACAGCATCTGCGCAAACCGTTCGTAATCGTCCATCGTCGACCACAAACCGCCGCCGCCCGATTCGAAATTCGTTTCAGTGAGCGTTACCGTTTCGCCGGTATCGGGGTCTTTGGCGAAGGGCTTGGCGACACGATCCTGTTTGTCTGGCGGTACGAAGAAGGCGGTATCGCTCATGCCGAGCGGCGTGAGAATTCGCTCTTGCAGAAAGGCGCCCAAGCTCTGCCCGGAAACGATTTCGATGATGCGGCCGACGACGTCGGTGGAATGGCCGTAATCCCACGATGTGCCCGGCTGGTCGATCAGCGGCAGCTTTGCTAGCGCGGCAACAAGCTGGGCATTGGTCAGATCAGGAGCTCCCAGCCTCGCCTTGGCGTAGAGGCGTTGCACGGCTGATACACCCGTGAATGCGTAAGTCAGTCCCGAGGTGTGGCGCAGCAGGTCCTGAACGGTGATGGGCCGCTCGGCCGCGACGAGTTCGAGCTTGCCATCCTTTTCGACGCCCACCCGAGGATTGGCAAATTCGGGCACGAATTTCGCCAGCGGATCGCCGATGAACAGCCGTCCCTCCTCGACCAGCATCATCAGCGCGACCGAAACGATCGGTTTGGTCATCGAGTAGATGCGGAAGATGGCGTCGCCGGGCAGCGGCGGCCCGTCGGGGCGGAGCGCGCCGATATCGCGCCGGTAGCCGACTTTGCCGCCCCGAGCGATCAACATCGAGACACCCGGCACGTGCCGGGCATCGACTTGGCGCTGCATCACGGCGGTGAGTCGCGACACGCCCGCAGCGGTGAGCCCGGCCTCTTCGGGCGCGGTTGCAGCGAAGGCAGAGGACGACGAAGCGCGATGATCGTTCACGGTCGGTCCCGGTGCTGACAGTCCGCGTATAATGCAACAGAGCCCAGCTTCCAGGCGAGCGAAATATGGCCTACGCCGCCGCCCGGGTGGTGAGGCGGTCCATCTCACGCTCCACCAGCCGCCGATAGGGGCCGTCCCGCCGCATCAGCAGATCGGGCGGACCCTCCTGCACGACTTTGCCGAGCTGCAGCACGACGATGCGATCGAAACTCCTGACCGTCGACAGCCGATGCGCGATGGCGATGACGGTGCGCCCGTGCATCAGGCGGCCCAATGCTTCGCGGATCGCTTCCTCCGACTCGCTGTCGAGCGCGGATGTCGCCTCGTCGAGCAGCAGGAGCGGCGCGTTCTTGAGGAACGCCCGCGCGATGGCGATGCGCTGGCGCTGGCCGCCGGAGAGCCTGACGCCGCGTTCGCCGACCAGCGTGCGCGTGCCGTCCGGCAAATCCTCGATGAAATCGCAGCGCGCCGCGAATGCCGCATCGAACACCTCCTCGTCCGCGGCATCGGGTCTGCCGTAGCGGATGTTCTCCATCACCGAGCGGTGAAACAGCGAAATGTCCTGCGGTACGACGCCGATGGCTTCGCGCAGGCTGTCCTGCGTAACTCGTGCGATATCCTGTCCGTCGATCAGGATCCGGCCGTCCTGCACGTCGTAGAAGCGTTGCAGCAACGCAAACAGCGACGACTTGCCGCCGCCGGAAGGACCGACCAGACCGATACGCTCGCCCGGTTTGAAACTGAGATTGAAGTCCTCGAAAATCTGCTGACCCTCGCCGTAGCGGAAATAGACATGCTCGAACTTGACGCTGGCGCCGCCCTTGACCAGCGGCGCCGCTTCGGGATGATCGCGCAGCTCATGCGGCACCAACAGCGTCGCCAGAGCCTCTGACAGACGCGCGACATGCTGCGTGATGTCGACCAGCGCCACCGCGAGATCACGCGTGGCATGCAGCACCGACAGTCCCAGCGCGCAGATCAGCACCACGTCGCCGGTCGTGGCCTCGCCCTGCTGCCAGAGCATGATCGCCCAGGCGAGCAGGCCGAGCGCCAGCACAATGGTCACCACCGCGTGAAAAATGCGCAGCTTTTCGAGATAGAACAAGCTGCGCCGGCGCGCATCCATCTCGCGTTCGACGGTCGCGTCGAACCGGCTATGCTCGCGCAGAAAGCCGCCGAACGCCCGTACCAGCGGCATATTGGTGACGACGTCGGTCATTTCGCCGTCGACCGCCGCCGCTTTGCCAGCGAAATCGTGATGCAGCGGCCGGCCGGCGGCCGCCAGACGGAACATGATGCAGACCATGATACCGGCGACGAGAGCGAGCCCTGCGGCCATCGGCAGGCTGACCATACGCACCAGCGCGATCGCCGCAAGCGTTGCCGCGCAGGGCGGCAGCACGTTCCAGACGAACATATTCTCGCCGGTGAAGATCGCGTTGGACGTCGCCGTCACGCGGCTCGTCAGCGTGCCAGGCAGCCGTTCCGCGAAATAGCGCGGCGAATGGCCGGTCAGGTACCGGAACAGGTCGCGCCTGATGTCGCCGGTGACGGCGACGAAGGTGAAATTGCCGATCCAGCTTGCGAGTCGCCACAACAGATTATCGGCGGCGATCAGCGAGCCGAGCAGGACGAAGGCCGTCCACACGCCGGCATTGACGCCGTGCGACAGGGTGTCGACCAGAAACTTGACGCCGTATTGTGTGCCCACCGAACAGGCGACGGCGCCCAAGACCGCGGCGAGGATGAACGCATGGGACAGCGGGCGCTGCCGAACGTAACGAAGGATAAAGGCAAGAGGACGGGTGGCATAATCGCAAAGGTCGGCCATGCGCTAGAGCTCCGCCGGGGAAATGCTGCGACCCCTCCACGAGATCCGTACAGCATCACAACGCCGAGCACGCGAAATCTATCCGCCCCTCACGTGACATTTCGCGCTGCCGATCAAGGTTGCCGGCAGGGAACCGTGTCAGGCCTGTGGCGATTGTATGCGAGGATTGTGAGCGGTGGCGGGGACAACCTTGCGGGCGATGACGCTGACGCCACAACGGCGCAAAAGTTCCATGCACTGCGAAAAATAAGTTCGCCGTCCAATTTGGAACATTTAGCCGCTAACCGGTTGTTGGTTCAGTGCCGGGAACTCACGGGACGGCGGAAATCCGCAGGAAGGTCAAATTGTATGCACATTGCCCAGGTCGCTCCGCTGACGGAGGCGATCCCG
This sequence comes from Xanthobacteraceae bacterium, assembly GCA_050010955.1. GTDB lineage: Bacteria > Pseudomonadota > Alphaproteobacteria > Rhizobiales > Xanthobacteraceae > BOG-931. The sequence continues at coordinate 9,714 of JBEKJZ010000030.1, forward strand.
CCCAAGCTGTATGGCGGGACCGAACGTGTGGTGTCATGGCTGACGGAAGAGTTGATCGCGCTCGGCCATGAGGTGACGCTGTTTGCCTCGGGCGACTCCGCGACGTCGGCGCGGCTGGAAGCGGTCTGGCCGCGCGCCTTGCGGCTCGACGGTGCCGTGCGCGATCCCAACGCGTTGCACGTGCTGATGTTGGAGCGGGTGTACCAGCGCGCAGCCGACTTCGATTTCCTGCATTTCCATCTCGACTATTATCCGTTCTCGCTGTTCTCGCGGCAGTCGACGCCGTTCGTCACGACGCTGCACGGCCGGTTAGACTTGCCCGAGCACCAGCCGGTCTTCGACGCATTTTCCTCGGTTCCCGTGATCTCGATCTCCAACGCTCAGCGGCGGCCGCTGCCGCAGGCGCACTGGGTGCGCACGGTTCATCACGGCCTGCCGCAACGGCTGCTGATGCCGAAGCCGGTCAAGCCGTCTTACTTCGCATTCCTCGGCCGCATCGCGCCGGAAAAGGGCGTCGATCGCGCTATCCGCATCGCCGAGCATTGCGGCGTGCCGCTCAAGGTCGCGGCCAAAGTCGACAAGGCCGACCGGGAATATTTCGATGAGCAAATTCGCCCGATGCTCAGATCCCCGAAGGTGGACTACATCGGCGAGATCGCCGACAAGGAGAAATCGGATTTCCTGAGCGGCGCCATCGCTCTCTTGGTTCCCATCGACTGGCCGGAGCCGTTCGGCTTGGTGATGATCGAAGCGATGGCTTGCGGCACGCCGGTGATCGCGTTCAACCGCGGCTCGGTGCCGGAGGTTGTCGACGACGGTCTCACCGGATTCATCGTCGAGGACGAAACCGGCGCCATCGGCGCGGTCGACCGTCTCGGACATTTGTCGCGGGAAAAGATTCGGCGGCATTTTGAGGAGTGCTTTACCGCGCGGCGGATGGCGCAGGACTGTCTTGCCGTCTACCGCAGCCTCATGGACGGCGCGGCGCCGCATCTGCGGCTGGTCACCGACGACGCCCCGGCTTTGTAAGGCGCAAGGACGCTTTGCTTGCAGGCGTTAGTCGGCCGGCGCGGCGTCACGGCTTTCCGGCATGAGCAACCACACGGCCGCCAAGCCGGCGAAGGCGATCGCCGCCAGCCCGGCAAACGCCGCCGGGCTGCCGAAATGGTCGCTGACGTAGCCGGCGAGCGTGGCGCTCACCGAGGCGCCGATGCCGATGAAGGTGCAGACGATTCCCTGCCCGAGGTTGAAGTGGCCGGTGCCGCGGGTCAGGTCGGCGACGACCAGCGGCACCATGACGCTGAAGACGGCGGCAGTCACGCCGTCGAGCAGCTGCACGACGACCAGCAGCTCGGGATTGGTCACCGACGCAAAAAGCAGGCCGCGAATCGGCAATGCGGCGAAACCGATCAGCAGCAACGGGCGGCGGCCCCATATCTGCGCGTGGCGACCGATCCACGGTGACAACGTGGCGACGACAAGCTGCGGGACGACAATACAGGCGGCGATCAAGACTGTCGCCCAGCGGGCCGAGTGCATGGTGACGACACTGCCCATCAACGGCAGCATGGCCGCGTTGGCGAGATGAAACAGCAGCAGGCAGCCGGCGAAGATCAAGAGCGGCCGGCTGCGCATCAGATCGGCAAGTTTCCTCGGCGGCTTGGCGCGCGGTCGCGGCGCCGCCCCGTGGGCGCGCTCGGGATCGATCTCGGCCGCGTTAATCGAGCGTAGCGCCAGCAACGCGGGCCCGAGCAGCAGCACGGTCACTACGAAAACGGCGCGGGCGGAGAGGAGATAGCCGCAGGCGCCCATCGCGGCCGCGGCCAGCGCGTTGCCCACCGAGGCGAAGCGGGCGTTGCGCCCCAGCCGTTCGCCGCATGCCCTACCAGACCGAGGCTGATCGCGGCGATCGCCGGGCCGAGTACGCAGCTTGCCGCCGCGTGCAGGATCGAAGCCGACAGCACTACCGGAAACACTGGCATGGTGGCATAGCCCAAAGCGCTGATGCAGATCGCAGCAATGGCGATGCCGCCGACCAGACGTTCCGATCGGGCGGCATCGACCAAGGCGCCGCCCGGCATCTGGCCGATCAGCGAGACGACGCCAGCCGCGGACAGAACCAAGCCGATGTCGACCTGCGTCCATTTTTGCGTAGTGAGAAAAACCGAGACGAACGGGCCGAACCCGGTCTGCACATCGGCGACGAAGAAGACGAACCAATCGACGCCGCGCAGGCTGCGAGGCGAGGGCGCCAGCGGCGGCTCGCCGCCGGCCGGTTCCTGGCCGCGCGTTGGCGAAGGCGTGGCGACAATCCCACGCTGCCGATCCGGCCTGTCGCCCAAGCGGCGTGAAGTTTCCGCAGACAGAATACCTCTCCAGCACTGTGGTCTATTCGGGCAGCGGTTCGAGCTTGCCCAGTGCGCCGAGGACGACGACGGGCTTGCCCTCCCGGTATTCGGGCGCTGCTTTGACTTGGTCGCGGGTCAGTTCGACTGCGATCCGGCCGCCGGGCTCGCCCGGCGGCGGAAAATGCAGCGCATTCCAGTCCACGGCGATCTTGCGGCTGCCGACGCCGAGGAAACCGCCGAAGTCGATGATCGCAGCACGAACCTCACCGCTGCCGTCGACGAGCACGTCCACGATCCTGCCCATATTCTCGTTGGTGGCGCTGCGTACCTCGCGGCCGAGGACGCCTTCCACCTCGTGCTTATTGAGGATCGTGACCTCCGGAGTGGCCGGAGTGGCGGCGGCCGGCTCTGCTTTGTCGGCGTCATTCTCGGCAAGCGCCGCGGTCAGCGCGGCGACCACCAGCAACAGCGCGGCAGCCGTCATCGCCGCTCGGTGATTTCCACGCATGCCGCCTCCCACGAGGTCTCACCCCACTAAACCGAGGGTGTCCGTCCTAGTTCCACGCGATGTGGGGGCGGGTGCGGTTCAGGAGGAATAAACCACCGACACCCGGATACCGCCGCTGATCCGCGGCGTATCGAGCGACACCGTGTCGCCATGGCGACGCACCTCAAGATCGACCAGCGAGGAGCCGAGCCGCAGGCTCCGCAGCATCACCGTGTCAAGGAAGGCGGGCAGCCGCGGATTGCACAGCTTGATTTCGTTCTGGAACGGATCGAATTCGAGGCCGAGCGAAGCTGCCAACAGCGCGAACGGAGCCGCGCTCGCCCAGGCCTGCGGCGCGCAGGCGACGGGATACAACGTCGGGCCATGGCCGCGTTGGCGCTGGAAGCCGCAGAACAGTTCGGGCAGCCGCCGATGGTCCATATAGGTGCCGGCCCTGAAGAGGCCCTCGAACAGCGTTTCGACGGATTGTTTTAGTCCGTACCGCGCCAGACCGAGAGCAATCAGCGCATTATCGTGCGGCCAAATCGAGCCGTTATGATACGACATAGGATTGTAGCGGGCCTCGCCGTGCGCCACGGTGCGGATGCCCCAGCCGGAGAAGAAGTCGGGCCGCAGCAATCCCCTGGCGACAAGCGCGGCCCGCGCCGGCTCGGCGATCCCGGTGAACAGAACCTGCCCGGCGTTTGACGTGCGCACGGCGCAGGGCTTCTTGGCGCCGTCCAGCGCCAGCGCATAGGTCTCGATTTGCGGACACCAGAACGCGGCCTCGAAGCGCTCGACGAGCCGGGCCGCTTCGGCGTCAAGTTTGCGGGCTTCGTCGTCGCGTCCAATCCGCCGGGCGCAACGCGCCGCCAGGCGTTTGGCCGCATAGACATAGCCTTGCACCTCGGCGAGCGCGATCTCGCCCTCCGCCAATCGCCCGTCGGCGTGGAAGATCGCGTCTTGCGAATCTTTCCAGCCCTGATTGGCGAGCCCTTGGTCTCTGGCGCGCTTGTATTCGACGAAACCGTCGCCGTCCGGATCGCCGGGGCCGTCGATCCAAGCCAATGCAGCCGCGATCGAAGGCCACAGCGGCGCGATGGTCTCGATGTCGCCGGTGCGTTCGATGTAAAGTCCCGCCAGCAAGATGAACAGCGGTGTCGAATCGACGCTGCCGTAGTAAAGTCCGAACGGCACTTCGCGCAGCGCGGCCATTTCGCCGCCGCGCATTTCATGCAGGATCTTTCCCGGCTGCGAATCGGCGAGCGGATCGTTCGTCTTGGCCTGATAGGTGGCGAGGCGCCGCAGCACGCCGCGCGCCACGTCCGGGCTCCACCACAGCATTTGCAAGGCCGTGATCAGTCCGTCGCGGCCGAACGTGGTCGAGAACCATGGGATTCCGGCATAGGGATAGCGGCCCTGCGGCGTGTCCGTCATCAGCATTTCGAGATCGGCAGCCGACCGGCACAGCATTTCGTTGAATAGCTCGCTCGAGGTTTCGACGCTGGTGCGGCCGCACGTCGCCTCGCGCAGCTCGCGGCGCGCGGCGATGAGCGCGCGCCGAAACGGAACCGGACGCGGCGTCGCTTCGTTGCATCCGGCGGCGAGGAAGATGGGCCGCGCCTCGCCCGCTGCGAGCCGCAATTCATAGATGGCATCGTTCGTCGCCAGCTGGTCCGGTGCCGGATCGAAGGTCAGCGTGGTCCGGCGCAGCTTGCCGTCGAGGCCGTGATAGTTCAGCAGCACCTGATCGTTGCCGCGGAGCTTCGCCGTCGCGGTACCGCGGCGCGCGCGACGAGTGCCGCGCACCTCGAACAGATCGGCGAAGTCGTTGGCGAACAGAAACGACAAACGAACACCGATCGTCTGGTCGCCGTAATTGCGCACGCCGAAGCGCTGATAGGCGGTATCCCCCCACAGGAAAATTGTGCGCAAAACGTGCACGGTATCTTTTTCCAGCACGATACGCTGATCGGACACGACGTCGGGATTGGTCAGGTCGACGACCAGCGCCGCGTTGTCGTCGCGTAAATTGGAGCCGAGCAGCAGCGGCTGCGCGTCGTTGACCCGCAATTCGAGTCGCGAGAGAAACCGCGTGTCGCGGTCGAACAGCCCGTCGGTTCCCTCGGATGCGCCGATATCGCCATGGCTGTCGAGCACGACGAAGGTGTCGTTATGCTTGAGCGACAGTCGCGGCCGGGTCGCGGACGGGGTGGCGGAAATGTAGAAGGAAGCTTCCGTCGGTACGGTGACTGAAACTTTCTGTGCGGCGGTTTTGGGCGACATTCTCTTTGTTTCGCTCTGGCTTATGGTTCGATCTCGTCCGCTGGGTTAATGATCGGCGAGGCTTTTAGATCGCCGCCTGACCATGTCGGCTACGTGCGGCCCGCAAGCCAACCGCGAAGCGGGTGCACGACCTAGATAGTTGTTTCGGGCCGGCGGATGTACGTATCGGTCACCATTTACAGGCTAATATAGGAGTGTTGCAGCCGCGCAACTCCATCGTTTTTTTCGTCTTTTCCCCCCTTGTCACAAGAATGTCATTCGCCATAGATGGCCAAACATTCCCGAGAACAAGAGTTCTGGGAGTGAATGAAAAAGAAAATCTTTAGGGACGGAAGGTAATGACGGTTGAAACTGCCGCGGTCGAATTCAAGGCCGCAGGGTCGCTGGCGCCGCGCTGGAACCAGCTCTTCTTCGGCATCATCTGCATGGTGCTGATCGCTAACCTGCAATACGGCTGGACGCTCTTCGTCAATCCGATCAACAAGGCGCATGGCTGGTCGATCGCCTCGATCCAGCTGGCATTCAGCATCTTCATCGCGCTGGAGACGTGGCTGACGCCGATCGAGGGTTGGATCGTCGATGTTCTTGGAGCGCGGCGCGGACCCAAGCTGGTGGTCGCCTTCGGTGGAATCATGGTTGCCCTCGGCTGGATCGTGGATGCCTACGCGCAATCGCTCGAGATGCTCTATTTCGGCGCCGTGTTGGCCGGCACCGGCGGCGGCGCCATTTATGCGACCTGCGTCGGTCAAGCCGTCAAATGGTTTCCCGACCGCCGCGGCCTTGCCGTCGGACTGACCGCGGCGGGTTATGGCGCCGGCGCCGCGCTCAGCGTCGTTCCCATTCGCGAGGTGATCAACTCGAGCGGCTACGAAGCGGCCTTCTTCTGGTTCGGGCTGATCCAGGGCGGAATCGTCTTTATCCTGGCCTGGCTGTTGCGGGCGCCAGATCCCGGCGAGATCGCCGGTGTCGGCGTGCCGAAGGTCCAGCAGACAACGCGCACCTATACGCCTGCCCAGGCGTTGGCCACTCCGGTGTTCTGGCTCCTCTACATCATGTTCGTCATGGTGTCGGCGTCGGGCCTGATGGCGACGGCGCAGATCGCTCCCATCGCCCAGGACTTCGCCATCGGCGATGTGGTGATCTTCTTCGGCGCCACGACGCTGAGCGCGGCGTTGATCATCGACAACGTCTGCAACGGCGCGGCGCGGCCCCTGTTCGGCTGGATTTCCGATCATATCGGCCGCGAATACACCATGGCGATCGCATTTGGCCTGGGCGGAATTGCCTATTGGTTGCTGGGAAGTCTCGGCTCTGCGCCTTGGGCGTTCGTATTGTTCGCGGCGCTGATCTTCCTCACCTGGGGCGAAATCTTCAGCCTGTTCCCGTCGACCTGCACGGACACCTTTGGGGCAAAGTTTGCGACCGTCAACCTCAGTTTGCTCTATACCGCCAAAGGCGCGTCTGCCTTCCTGGTGCCGGTTGCCAATATCATCAAATCCGCGACCGGCAGCTGGCACATGGTGTTCGTGGCGACCGCGATCATGAACTTCGTGGTGGTGGCTTTAGCCCTGTTCGTCCTCAAGCCGTTGCGGCACCGGTTCCTGGCTAAAGGCTGAGCCCGTGTCCCTGGCCGATCATCCGGCTTGGCCAATCTTGGCTTATTCCGACAGGAGTTAGCCTAATGGCGCGCCCTGGGGGTGCGCTCTATCGTCCCGAAGAGTTGGATAAATTGGCGTTCGGCACGACCCAGCCTATTTGCCTCTTTTAAGTTCTGGAATAATGTATGCCAGCAATGAGATCGAGCCTTTCCACAGCGCGGCGCACCGAGTTGCGCTCGGCGGAGATGACGGTGATGCAACCGGCCGTTGACCCGCTGGCCAGCCCCGAAAATTTCAAGCGGCAGGCCTATGTGGCGCTCAAGAACGCCATCGCTGCTATGGATATCTATCGCAGCCGTACTGAAATCAGATTAGACGAGCGCCGCTTGGCGCAGGATTTCGGCGTCAGCCGCACGCCCGTGCGCGAAGCGATGGCGCAGCTCGAGCGCGAGGGGTTTGTTCGCTCGGTGCCGCGCCGCGGTGTCTATGTCGTGCGCAAGACCAAGCGCGAGGTGATCGAGCTGATCACCGCCTGGGCCGCGCTTGAAAGCATGGCGGCTCGATTGATCACGCAGACCGCGGGCGACGACGACGTCACCTCGTTGCGGCGCATGTTTGCAACGTTCGACAACGGCGAAGTGCGCGCGCATCTCGACGAATATTCCGAGATCAACATCGAGTTCCATCAGGCGATCATTCGCATGAGCGGCAATACCATGCTCATCGATCTTGCCGAGAACCTGTTCACCCACATGCGGATGATCAGAAGAAAAACCATCGGCGAAATGGACCGCGTCGACCGCTCGATCCGCGACCACATACAGATCATCGAGGCATTGGAAGCCCGCGATACGGCGCGCGCCGAGGCGCTGGTGCGCGATCATGCGCTCGGTCTCGCCGAGCACGTTGCGAAATATGCGGATTATTTGGATTGAGGGAGACCTCCCATGGCCGATGCAGCAACAAAAGAGAAACCCGAAACCGCGGATCTGGCCGCACCCGAGCAGGAGCTGACGGATGGCTTTCATCTCGTCATTGATGCGCTCAAGCTCAACGGCGTCACCACGATCTACGGCGTGCCCGGCATCCCGATCACGGACTTGGGCCGCATGGCCCAGGCCGCGGGCATGCGCGTCATCTCGTTCCGGCATGAGCAGAACGCCGGCAATGCCGCCGCCATCGCCGGTTTCCTGACGAAAAAGCCCGGCATCTGCCTCACCGTGTCGGCTCCCGGCTTTCTCAACGGTCTGACGGCGCTGGCCAATGCCACGACCAACTGCTTTCCGATGATCCTGATCTCGGGCTCGTCCGAACGCGAGATCGTCGACTTGCAGCAGGGCGATTATGAAGAAATGGACCAGCTGGCTATTGCCAAGCCGCTCTGCAAGGCGGCCTTCCGCGTGCTGCATGCCGCCGACATCGGCATCGGCGTGGCGCGCGCGATCCGCGCCGCAGTTTCCGGTCGTCCCGGCGGCATTTATCTCGATCTGCCGGCTAAGCTTTTCTCGCAACCGATGAACGCGGAGGCGGGAGCCAAGTCGCTGGTCAAGGTCATCGACCCGGCACCGGCCCAGCTTCCCGCTCCGGCCGCTGTCAGGCGCGCGCTCGACGCCCTCAAGGGTGCCAAGCGTCCGCTGATCGTTCTCGGCAAAGGCGCCGCCTACGCCCAGGCCGATGAGGCGATCCGCGCGCTCGTCGAAAAGAGCGGCATCCCATTCCTGCCGATGAGCATGGCCAAGGGTCTCCTGCCCGACACGCATCCGCTGTGCGCCGGCGCGGCGCGCTCGACGGTGCTGAAAGACGCCGACGTCGTCATGCTGATCGGCGCCCGCCTCAACTGGCTTTTGTCGCACGGCAAGGGCAAGACCTGGGGCGAGCCTCACTCGAAGAAATTCATTCAGATCGACATCGAGCCCAAGGAGATGGACTCAAACGTCGAGATCGCCGCTCCGCTGGTCGGCGACATCAGCTCCTGCGTCTCGGCGCTTCTCGAGGCCATGGGCGGCAATTGGCCACCCCCGCCGGCCGATTGGATTTCCGCGGTCAACGCGAAGAAGGAAGAAAACATCGCCAAGATGGCGCCGAGGCTGATGAAGAACACGGCGCCGATGGATTTCCATAGCGCGCTCGGTGCGCTGCGCACCGTCATCAAAGAGCGGCCGGATGCCATCCTGGTCAATGAGGGCGCCAACACGCTCGATCTCGCGCGCGGCGTCATCGATATGTATCAACCGCGCAAGCGCCTGGACGTCGGCACCTGGGGCGTCATGGGCATCGGCATGGGCTACGCGATCGCTGCCGCCATCGAGACCGGTAAACCCGTGCTCGCGGTCGAAGGCGACAGCGCTTTTGGCTTCTCCGGCATGGAAGTGGAAACGATCTGCCGGTACAACCTGCCGGTCTGCACCGTCGTCTTCAACAACAACGGCATTTATCGCGGAACCAACGTCAATCCCACCGGCGGTGCCGACCCCGCGACCACCGTCTTCGTCAAGGACGCGCGTTACGACAAGATGATCGAGGCATTCGCCGGCGTCGGCGTGCATGTGACCACGCCCGACGAGCTTACTCGCGCCGTCAACAAAGCCATGGACTCCGGCAAGCCGACGCTGATCAACGCGGTGATCGACCCGGCGGCCGGCACCGAAAGTGGCCGCATCGGCAACCTCAACCCGCAAAGTATGGTCCGCAAGAAATAAAGGACCGCAGGAGATTAAGGAGAGGAAATAATGGCACCGCGTAAAAAAGCCGCCAAAGCAAAAACCAAAACGGCGGCAAAGGAGTCCGCCAGGAAAGCCGTGAAGCTCAAGGCGGCCAAAAAGCCCGCGGCAAAAGCCGCAGCGAGCAATGGCCTGCCGCGGCCGTCGTCGAAGCCGTGGGGACAGGCCGGCAGGGCGCTCGACGGCGTGCGCATCCTCGACTTCACCCACGTGCAATCGGGACCGACCTGCACGCAGCTTCTCGCCTATATGGGCGCCGACGTGATCAAGGTCGAACGCCCCGGCGTCGGCGACATTACCCGCGGCCAGCTGCGCGACGTGAAAGGCGCCGACAGCCTCTATTTCACCATGCTCAACGGCTCTAAGCGCTCGATTACGATCGACAGCAAACATCCCAAGGGCAAGGAAATCCTCGATCGGCTGGTGAAGACCTGCGATGTGCTGGTGGAAAATTTCGCGCCCGGCGCGCTCGACCGCATGGGGCTCACCTTCGAGCATATCCACAAGCTCAATCCGCGCATCATTGTCGCCTCGGTGAAAGGCTTCGGGCCCGGTCCCTACGAGGACTGCAAGGTCTACGAGAACGTGGCGCAATGCGCCGGCGGCTCGGCCTCGACCACCGGCTTTCGCGACGGCCCGCCATTGGTCACCGCCGCGCAGATCGGCGATTCGGGCACCGGCCTGCATCTCGCGCTCGGCATCGTCAGCGCGCTCTACCAGCGCCTCCGTACCGGCCGCGGCCAGAGGGTGCTGTGCGCCATGCAGGACGGTGTGCTCAACCTGGCGCGGGTGAAATTGCGCGACCAGCAGCGGCTGCAGCACGGCCCGCTCGCCGAATACAGCCAGTACGGCGAGGGCATTCCGTTCGGCAAGGCGACGCCGCGCGCCGGCAACGATTCCGGCGGCGGCCAGCCGGGTTGGATTCTCAAATGCAAGGGCTGGGAGGACGATCCCGACGCCTACGTCTATTTCATCACCCAAGCGCCGGCGTGGGGCGCGATTTGCGATCTCGTCGGCAAGCCGGAATGGAAGAACGATCCCGATTTCGCAACGCCGCCGGCGCGGCTGCCGCGGCTGCGGCATATCTTCGACGCCATTGAGCAATGGACCCTGACCAAGACCAAGTTCGAGGTCATGGAGATTTGCAACAAGCTCGACATCCCGGTCGGGCCCATCCTGTCCATGAAGGAGCTCGCGGAGGAGCCGTCGCTGCGCGCGACCGGCACCGTGGTCGAGGTCGACCACCCGACGCGCGGGCCGTATCTGACGGTGGGCAACCCGATCAAGCTGTCCGATTCGCCCGCCGATGTGCGGCGCTCGCCGCTGCTTGGCGAGCACACCGACGAAATCTTGTGTCAGGTGCTCGGCTATTCGGCTCCGGAGATCGTCGAGATCAAGGCGTCCGGTGCCATCACCGCACCGGACAAGCCGGCCAAAGCGGAGGCGGCGTAGTCTGCTCCTCCCTCTCCCCGCTGCGCGGGGGGAGGGCTGGGGTGAGGGGGCCTCTCCGCTCGGCTCAGAATGACGGCGGCGCCCCTCACCCTCGCTCGCCGTGCTCGCTCGACCTCTCCCCGCACGCGGGGAGAGGTGAAGAAAGTGCAAGGAAGGAATTTCCGGATGCGTATCGTGGTTCACGGACAGCAGGCGTTCGGCAAGGCGGTTCTGGAGGCGCTGCTCAAGCGCGGCGAGAACGTCGTCGCTGTCTATGTGGCGCCGGAGAAGGAGGGCGCGAAGGCCGATCCGCTGAAAGAGGCCGCGCTCGCCGCCAAGCTGCCGGTTTATCAGCCGGCCTCCTACCGCAAGCCGGAAGTCTGGGACGATTTCCGCGCGCTCAAACCGGACCTGCAGGTAATGGCCTTCGTGACCTTGTTCGTCCCCGAGGATTTTCTGAACATCCCGACTCACGGCTCGATCCAGTACCATCCGTCGCTGCTTCCGGCCTATCGCGGACCGAGCGCTATCAACTGGCCGATCATCAAGGGCGAGACCGAGACCGGCTTGTCGATCTTCTGGCCCGACAACGGGCTTGATACCGGCGACGTGCTTCTGCAGAAGAAGACGTCGATCGGCCCCGCCGATACGCTCGGCACGGTGTATTTCGACCGCCTGTTCCCGATGGGCGTCGAGGCCATGCTCGAAGCGGTCGATCTCGTCAGGACCGGTACGGCGCCGATGATCAAGCAAGATGACTCAAAGGCGACCTACGAGGGCCGCTGCGGTCCCGACAATGCGCATATCGACTGGGGCAAGCCGTGGCTGCAGATCGACCGGCTGATCCGCGGCTGCAATCCGGCGCCGGGCGCCTGGTCGAAACTCGACGGCAAAACCGTGAAAATCTTCGACGCTAAGCCGCTGCCGGCCAAGGACCCCAAGGGCATCGCCGGCAAGATGGGCGAGATCGTCGCCATTGACGGCGATGGCTTCACCGTCGTTTGCGCCGACGGCCGCTTCAAGGTCAGCCGCGTCCAAGCGGATGGTCCGAAAATCGCCGGCGGCGAATTTGCCGCCGGCGCCAAGCTCACCCCCGGCATGAGGTTTTCATGAGTCCGCCTCCCGCAACCGCGGCGAAATCCGTCGCAGACGCCTCGCAACACATCCATCCGAAATCCGATATCGAGATCGCCCAGGCTGCCAGGATGCGGCCAATCGCCGATATCGCCCGCGAAAAACTCGGCATCGCGGCGGAAAATCTCGAACCCTACGGCCACTACAAGGCCAAGGTATCGCTCGACTACATCAAGCGGCTGCAAGATCGTCCGAACGGCAAGCTCATCCTGGTGAGCGCGATCACGCCGACGCCGGCCGGGGAGGGCAAGACCACGACGACGGTCGGCCTGACCGACGCCCTCAATCACATCGGCAAGAAGGCGATGCTATGCATCCGCGAGCCTTCGCTCGGTCCCTGCTTCGGCGTCAAGGGCGGGGCGGCCGGCGGCGGCTACGCGCAGGTCGTGCCGATGGAGGAGATCAATCTGCACTTCACCGGCGATCTGCACGCGATCGGCACGGCGAACAATCTGCTGGCGGCGCTGATCGACAATCACATCTACTGGGGGAATGCGCTCGGCATCGATGCGCGCCGGATCGCCTGGCGGCGCGCCATCGACATGAACGAGCGGGCGCTGCGCTCGATCGTGTCCTCGCTCGGCGGCACCGCCAACGGCTTCCCGCGCGAGGACGGCTTCGACATCACTGTCGCGTCGGAGGTGATGGCGATCTTCTGTTTGGCGCGCGACGTGCAGGACCTCAAGCAGCGCCTCGCCAACATCGTCGTCGCTTATACGCGCGAGCGAAAGCCGGTGCGCGCCGGCGATCTCAAGGCGCAGGGTTCGATGACCGCGCTGCTCAAGGACGCGCTGGCGCCGAACTTGGTGCAGACGCTCGAAGGCACCCCCGCCTTCATCCACGGCGGCCCGTTCGCCAACATCGCGCACGGCTGCAACTCGGTGCTGGCGACGACGACGGCGCTCAAGCTCGCCGATTACGTGGTGACTGAAGCCGGCTTTGGCGCCGACCTGGGCGCGGAAAAGTTCATGGACATCAAGTGCCGCAAGACCGGGCTGGCGCCCGACTGCGCCGTGCTTGTCGCCACCATCCGCGCACTGAAGATGCACGGCGGCGTCAAGAAGGAGGACCTCAAGGCGGAAAACCTCAAAGCGCTCGAGGCCGGCATGGCGAACCTGGCGCGCCATATTGAGAACGTGCAGAAGTTCGGCGTCGTGCCGGTGGTCTCGATCAACCGCTTTTCCGCCGATACCGATGCCGAGATCGCGCTGCTCAAGGAGGCTTGCGCCAAGCTCGGCGTCGAGGCGCTGATGGCGGATCATTGGGCGCTCGGCGGCGAGGGCGCGGCCGATCTCGCGCGCGCCGTCGTCAAGATCGCCGAGAGCGGCAAAAGCAAGCTCAAGCTCCTCTATCCCGACGACATGCCGCTGCTGGAAAAGATCCGCACGATCGCCAAGGAGATCTATCGCGCCAAGGATATCGACGCCGACAAATCGGTCCGCGACCAGCTCGCCGCGTTCGAGAAGATGGGCTATGGCAAGTTTCCGGTTTGCGTTGCCAAGACCCAGTACAGTTTCTCGACCAACCCGGATGCTAAGGGCGCGCCGACCGATCATGTCATCAAGGTGCGCGACGTGCGGCTCTCCGCCGGCGCCGAATTCGTGGTCGCGATCTGCGGAGAGATCATGACCATGCCGGGCTTGCCGAGGGTTCCCGCCGCCGACCATATCGACGTCGGGCCGGATGGCAGGATCGTCGGGTTGTTTTAAGCTGCGCCGATGATGGTGTCTCGGCCGTTTACAGAAAGGTCTGGTTATGTCTCTTGCTGAATCGCCGCGGCTTGCCGCCGCACACGGCGCGCCGCTGCGCCACGACTGGACTCGCGGGGAGGTGCGGGTGCTGTTCGAGCTGCCGTTCCCGGAGCTGATGTTCCGCGCGCAGAGCGTTCACCGCGACCATTTCGATCCGGCGGCCGTGCAGATTTCAACGCTGCTCTCGATCAAGACCGGCGGCTGCCCGGAGGACTGCGCCTATTGTCCGCAGAGCGCCGAATACGAGACCGGTGTGCGCGCCGAAAAGCTGATGCGGCTCGATGCCGTGCTCGCCGAGGCGCGGGCGGCGAAGGCTGCGGGCGCCAGCCGGTTCTGCATGGGCGCCGCCTGGCGTTCGCCCAAGGATCGCGACCTCGATTCCGTCTGCGCCATGGTCGAAGGCGTCAAGGCGTTGGGCCTCGAGACCTGCGCGACGCTCGGTATGCTCACCGCCACGCAGGCGCAGCAGCTCAGGCAAGCCGGGCTCGACTATTACAATCACAACCTCGACACCTCGCCGGAGTTTTACGAAAAGATCATCACCACGCGCACCTACGGCGAGCGTTTGGAAACGCTCGACCACGTGCGCGACGCCGGCATCAACGTCTGCTGCGGCGGCATCGTCGGCATGGGGGAAACGCGCGAGGATCGCGTCGGCATGATCGCGACCCTGGCAAGCTTGCCGGAGCATCCCGAATCGGTGCCGATCAACATGCTGGTCCGTGTCGCCGGGACGCCGCTCGCGGGCGAGCCCAGCCTCGACCCGATCGAATTCGTGCGCACCATTGCCGTCGCCCGCATCACCATGCCGCGGTCGATGGTGCGGCTCTCGGCCGGCCGCGAAACCATGAGCGAGGAGACGCAGGCGCTCTGCTTCCTGGCCGGCGCCAACTCGATTTTCTACGGGCCGAAGCTGCTGACCACGCCGAACCCCGAGCGCGACCGCGACCAGGGGCTGATGGATCGGCTCGGTCTGTCCCCGATGCTCTAAAACATCCCCATGCGCTCGCTCGCCATGGTGCCGGTGAGCATGAGGACACCGAACGCCATCACCGCGAGCGCGGCGCCGACCTCGACGCCGCGCAGGATGAGCGAGCCGTAGCCGTTGCGCGCGGCGGCAAACCGCTTTGCCGCGGCCTTGGCGGCGACGGCGAGCGTGGCGATCGCCGCGACGGTGATCGCCGCGCCGACGCCCATCACGAAGGTCGAGGCGACGCCGGCCCAGAACAAGCCCTGCGCTAGTGCGAAAACGAGGACGATGATCGCACCCGAGCAGGGCCGCAATCCGACCGCGACGATCGCCGATAAACCGCGGCGCCAGCCGCCTGGCCCTGCCAATTCCTCAGGCTCCGGCCCGTGCGCGTGCCCCCAGGGCAACACGTCCTCTTCTTCGTCGGCGGCGTGATGATGATGGCCGTGGGCGTGATCGTGATCGGCGTGGTCGTGGTGCGAATGATCATGGCGATGGCAATTGGCGTGGGCGGCGTGCACGTGGGGCACATGGTCGGCTGCCGTTTCGGCCGCTGCCGGTTCGGGTCCCGACCTGACCGCGTGCAGGGCACGAAGAAAGCCGCGGCCCTTCACCCAAATGAGTCGCGCGCCCAACAGCACGATCAGCATGTAGCTGACCATCTCGATGACGCGCACCGTGTCGCCCATCATCTTCGCCGTGGCGCCGATCAGAACGGCGGCGATGGCGACAATCACCACGGCGGTCAGCGCCTGCAGCAGCGCCGAGGCGAACGACAGCGCGATGCCGCGCCGCCAGGTCTCCTCGTTGGCGAGCAGATAGGACGCGATCACCGCCTTGCCGTGGCCTGGGCCAGCAGCATGGAAAATGCCGTAGATGAACGAGATGCCCATCAGTCCCCAATAGGCCGAGCCGTCGGTCTTGGCGGCGCGGATGAGGCCGGACAGCGCGCGGTAGAACAGCGCCTGTTTGGCGAGGATCCAGCCGGCGATGCCTTCGGCGGGCGGCGGGCGAATGGCGCCGAGCGGCCCAGCCTGCGCGAAGGCGCTATCGAGCGCGCTTGTCGCCAGCACCAGCAGCACGATGACGGCCGCCGCGAGGGAAAGACCGCGGATCAACCGCATCCTGGCGCCGCTCTTCACGGGCAGTTCACCGCGATCCTGTTGGCGAAATTCGCGCCCATGCCGATATTGGCCTCCGAGGTCTGGAAGGCCTGGTCGAGCCGCAGCGTGATCGGGAAATTATCGTCGTGCGGCTTCTCGACCGCGGCTGTGCATGACGCCGGCGCGCTGACCAGCCGCACCGGGTCTTTTTCCGCGAAACCGAAATCGATGAAGAATTCCGGATCGTAAACTTCGATCTCGATCGCCTTCGCCTTTACCGGCGTCTTGAACGGCAGCGTGAAGTGCAGCGTGAGCACCGTCTCCTTCGGATCGTAATCGAGATAATAGTCGATCGGATCGAGGAAGGCGTCCTTGTTCCGTTTGCCGTCCACCTTGGCGTAGGTGAAATAGGCATACTCCTTGAGCGACTCGACATTGACCTTGGCGAGCGGCTCGAGCTCCTCGCGCGTGAACGTGCCCTTGGTCTTTTGCTCGAGGCCCTGCGTGGCGAAGGCGGAGAACATATCGTCGAAGGTCCAGGCGTGGCGCACGCCGGTGACCGAGCCATCCGCCGTGTAAAGAAGTTCTTCGGTCATCGTCACCCAGACATGCGGGTGCGCGTCGACACGCCCCGTCGCCGCGACGACGCAGGCCAGTCCGGCCACGACAGAAATGAAGCGTTGGATCATCGGCCCCCGCGCCCGCGCGCCCGACAGCGGGCGCAGATTTGAACGCCGAGTGGGGCGGAAACGAGGCCATGGGACTTTGCCGCCGTTCGTCCCAGCGCTGGCGGGAATCCAATGTCTCCGAGCGTCATTGCGAGCGAAGCGAAGCAATCCAGTTTTGTGCCATGAAGTCTGGATTGCTTCGTCGCGGAGCCTGTCATCGGGCCGGCCACTTCGGGCCGGACCCGTTGGCTCCTGCAATGACGGGGCGTGTGGTACATACTAATAGTGAGGAGAGATGCGATGGCGCAGAATGAATTTGCACCGGTCACACCCGGCGAAATGCTAAAGGAAGAATTCCTCGCCGAGTATGGTCTGTCGCAGAACCAACTCGCGAAGGCCATCGGGATTTCGCCGAACCGGATAGCCGAAATCGTCAACAATCGGCGGCGCATCACGGCCGACACTGCGCTTCGGCTGAGCTTATACTTTGGCAACAGCCCGGAGTTTCGGATGAATCTGCAGACTCATTACGATCTGAAACTGGCGCGGCGGAATCTCAAACCTGAAGATGCCAAGCACATCAAGGCGCTGCGGGCCGCGTAGGCTGCCTACACCCCAGCGGCGCCGCCGTCCCCGCGCGGATCGTGGGCGCCTTCGCAGCTGCCGTCGACATGCAAGACCGTCGCACCGGCATGGCCCATCGTATCGGAATGCGGGTCGGGCAGGACTTCCAGATCATGGCCGGCGGCGGCGAGCTGATCGACGAGATTACCGGCGAAACGTGATTCCAGGCGCAGCTTGGTTTGCTGATTGCCCCAGGTCCGGCCGAGCAGCCAGCGCGGACGGTCGATCGCCGCGGCGAGCGGTTGCCTAAATAAGACGTGGCGGGTGAACACGGCGCTCTGGGTCTGCGGCTGGCCGTCGCCGCCCATGGCGCCGTAGGCCATGACGCGTCCGTCTTTGAGCACGGCGAGCGCCGGATTAAGCGTGTGGAACGGCAGCCGGCCGGGCGCGAGCAAATTCAGCGCGCCGCGTTGCAGCGAAAAGCTGACGCCGCGGTTCTGCATCAGCACGCCGGTGCGCGGCAGCACGCAGCCCGAGCCGAACTCCCAATAGAGCGATTGGATATAGGACACGACCAAGCCGCTGCTATCGGCGGCGCCCATCCAAACGGTGTCGCTTTCGGCGCCGAGCGGCCAGGGCGCCGCCTTGCGGCGATCGATTTTCATCGCCTCGCCGGCGATGAACCGCGGTTCGAGACAGCGATCGAGCGCATGCGCCAGATGGTTCGGGTCGGTGACGACGCGATCGCGCACCCGCAGCGCGCGCTTGGTCGCCTCGACCAGGCCGTGAATATGATCGAATGCCTCCGCCTCGGTGACGCCTAAGCGAGCAAACAAGGCGAGGATCATCAGCGAGGCGACGCCCTGGGTCGGGGCGTCGGTGTTGTAGACCGTTCCCTCCGGCAGTTCGACGCGCAGCGGCTCGGCGAGCGTGGCGCGATACCGTGTCAAATCCTCGCGGGTGAGCGGGCTGCCGATGCGGGCGAGGTCGGCGGCGACTTCGCGTCCGACGTCGCCGCGATAAAAATCGTCAAGACCGACATGAGCGAGATGCGCGAGCGTCTCGGCCAGTGCTTCTTGCTTGAGGATGGCACCGACTTCCGGCGGCTTGCCATCCACCAGAAACGTTTCGGCGAAGCCCGGCGCCGGCGCGATCGCGGCAAGGTGTTCCTGCGTGAGCCGCGCTTGGCTGCGTGACACGGCATAGCCGTTGCGGGCCTGACCGATCGCCGGCGCCAAGAGGACATCGAGCGGCAGCGTCGCGCCGTTCGCCTTCGCCGCCTCGAGCGCCAGCATCCAGCCGCCGACGGCGCCCGGCACGGTGAGCGCGGCAAGCGGACCGCGCGGCGGAATTGCCTCGTACTCGGCATAAAACTCGGGCTGCGCCTGCGAGCCGGCGGGTCCCGCGGCCATGATCGCGCGCAAGCGTCCGTTCGGCTCGCGGAACAGCCAGAACCCGTCGCCGCCGATATGGTTCATGTGCGGGTAGACGGCGGCGATCGAGGCCGCCATCGCCACCATCGCTTCCAGCGCGTTGCCGCCCTCGGCGAGAATCGAGCGGCCGGCTTCCACGGCGCCGTCATGCGGCGCGCAGACGACGCCGCGGCGGTGACCGGCGCTGTGCAGATCGACCATGCTCAGGCGACCACAGAGGGCTCGGCCAATCCGCGCTTGCGCAACAGCGCCTCCGCGCTCGGCAGCCGGCCGCGGAAGGCTCTGTAGGCGTCGGCCGGATCGCGGGCGCCGCCGGCGGCGTAGATGGTCTCGCGCAACCGCTGCGCGGTTGCCGGATCGAAGATATCGCCGGCCTCCTCGAAGGCTTCGAACGCGTCCGCGTCGAGCACTTCCGACCACATGTAGCTGTAATAGGCCGCGGCATAGCCGCCGCCGGAGAACACGTGGCCGAAGTGCGGCGGGCGGTGGCGCATGACGATCGCTTCCGGCATGCCGATGCGGGAAAGCACCTTGCCCTCGAACGCGCTGGTGTCGATCGTGCCGGGCGAGCCGAGCGAATGGAAATCGAGATCGGCGAAGGCCGAAGCCAGATATTCAACGGTGCCGAATCCCTGATTGAAATTGCGCGCGGCAAAGAGCCGTTGCAGCAGGTCTTCCGGCATCGGCGCGCCGGTCTGGTAGTGCCGGGCGAAGCGCCGCAACACCTCCGGCCGCTCGAGCCAATGCTCGTAGAGCTGCGACGGCAGCTCGACGAAATCGGTGGCGACATTGGTGCCGGAAATCTGCGGATAGGTGACGGCTGACAGGAGGCCGTGCAGCGCATGGCCGAATTCGTGGAACAGCGTGCGCGCTTCCTCGAAGCCGAGCAGCGTCGGCTCGCCGTCGGCCGCCCTGGCGAAATTGCAGACGTTGACGATCACCGGGCGAATATCGCCGGCGAGCTTTTCCTGCTCCCGCAGCGACGTCATCCAGGCGCCGCTTTGTTTTGACGCCCGCGCAAAGTAATCGGCGAAGAAGAGCCCGACCTCGGCGCCATTGCTGTCGCGCACCTCCCAGACCCGAACGTCGGGATGCCAGATCGGCACGTCGGCGCGCGGGGTGAAGCGCAAACCGAACAGCCGCTGCGCCGTGTAAAACGCGGCCTCGATCATGCGGTCGAGGGCGAGATACGGCTTGATGGCGGCCTCATCGACAGCGCAGCGCCGGCTGCGCAGCTGATCGGCGTAATAGCGCCAATCCCAGGGCGCAAGCGCAAAGTTGCCGCCTTGCTCCTGCACCAGCGCCTGCAGGTCGTCGCGGTCGGCGAGCGCTTTTCTCCGCGCGCGCGCCCACACCGTGTCCAAGAGAGCGCGCACGGCTTCCGGCGTCTTCGCCATCGCATCGTCGAGCCGGTAATGGGCGAAGTCGGCATAGCCGAGCAATTTTGCGCGCTCGGCCCGCAGCTGCACCATTTCGGCGATGATCGCCTTGTTGTCGGTCGCGCCGCCATTGTCGCCGCGCGAGACAAATGCACGAAACACCTTTTCGCGCAGGTCGCGACGCTGCGCGAACTGCAGGAACGGTTCGACGCTCGACCGCGACAGCGTGACGACGTGGCCGTCGAGGCCGCGTTCCTGCGCTTCGGATCGCATCGCTTCGCGCATGAAATCCGGCAGCCCGGCAAGCTCCGTTTCGCCCTGAAGAGACAGCGCGAAATCCTGCTCGTCGGCGAGCACGTTCTGGCTGAACGCGGTGCCGAGCGCCGCCAGCCGCTCGATGATCGCGGTGAGGCGCTCTTTCGCCGCACCATCGAGGCCGGCCCCGGCGCGGCGGAAGGTCACGTGGTAACGCTCGAGCACACGTTTCTGCTCGGCGGACAGGCCGAGCGTGTCGGCCTGCCGCATGAGGGCTTCGATGCGCTGGAACAGCGCCGCGTCGGTGTGGATTTTGTTCCAGTGGCGGGCGATTTGCGGGGCGATCTCACGCTCGATCTCGAGCAGCGCGTCGTTGCTTTGGGCGCCGACCAGAAGGTGGAAGACGTGTTCGACCCGCGCCAGCGCCCGGCCGCTCAGTTCCAGGGCGCCGATCGTATTATCGAAGCTCGGCGGTTCCGGCGCCGCCGCGATGGTCGCAATCTCGGCCTCATGGTCGGCGAACGCGCGCGCGTAGGCCGGGCGGAAGTGCTCGGGCGTGATGCGGTCGAACGGGGGGACCCCGTCGGGGGTCGTCCACGGCTCAAAGAAGGGATTTTCCGATAGGGCAACGGTCATCAGGGGGCTTACCAAGTGGAGGCGAACTTATATAGGGATTTGAGCTTGAATTGGCCCCCTCTTTCGGAGAGAGTGCCGGCGCTTTGGAAGGGTCCATGAACAAGCCATCCCCGCGACGCCCCCGGCGCATCCTCTGGCAGAACGTGCTGACCGTGGTCAGCGCGGCGATTCTGATCAGCGCCGAAGTGTTTGGCGCCGCCTTTGCCGGCAGCTGGGCGATCGCCAACCTGCTGGTGCTGGGCGCGATTGGCGCGCGTATTCTCGACGGGCTGTTCGTGCTGGGCGGCATCGTCGTCATGGTGCAGTTCGTCCGTGCCGCGCGCCGCGTCGAGCCGTTCACGGCGACGGACTGAAAACTCGCCGCGTCGACCGCGCGTGCGCCGGGAAAAACTCTGCTGCTACGTTTTGTTGAGAGCAAAACGCTTGACAGCGCGGCTGAATAGCTTAATTCGGAAATCGCCCAATTTCGCACGTGCCTGTGGCCGTGTGTCGGTCGGTGGGCATCCGGACAAGAGGCCGGACAGCCGCCTAAGGAAGATCTTCTCCTTCCTTGCTCCAGCGACCGGCAGCCGGAGGCGAAACCGGCATAGCCCGCTCTCCACGGGCGACGCGGCTTAAAGCAACGACGGAAGGGCTTTTTTGGTTCGCTGCCGGCGCCAATGCCCGCTGCCGGCGCCAATGCCGGGGACGCCGAAAGGGCTTGTCCATCTTTGCCAGCAGTGCGGAACGGGATCTCCCTCATCCGGACCAAGGCAGCAATCGCGGCGACGCAAACTGGCTCCGCACGGTGCGGAACCGCGCGCGTCGCAGGAGGTTCACCTGGGCGGCTTCGCCGCCTGTCGGATAAGGGAATGGGTGGCAATGACCGCGCGAATCCGCGAATTCCTCAAGCAACGCACCGAGGACGGACCCTGCCTCGTCGTCGATCTTGACGTGGTCCGCGACAACTATCTCAACTTCGCCAAGGTGCTGCCGGACACCAAGGTGTTCTATGCCGTCAAGGCCAACCCGGCGCCGGAAATCCTCAAACTGTTGGCCGGGCTCGGCTGCTGCTTCGACGTCGCCTCGGTGAGCGAGGTTCGGGCCGTGCTCGCGGCGGGCGCGCCGCCGGAGCGGATCTCCTACGGCAACACGATCAAGAAGGAGACGGAAATCGCCACGGCCTTCAGGCTCGGCATCACTCTCTTTGCCATCGATTGCGAGGCCGAGGTGGAGAAGGTCGCGCGCGCCGCCCCCGGCAGCCGGGTGATTTGCCGCATCGTTTGCGACGGCTCCGGGGCCGAGTGGCCGCTGTCGCGCAAGTTCGGTTGCGAGCCGGCCTATGCCGCCGATATTCTGGAATTTGCGCACAGGCAGGGGCTTGTCCCGCAAGGCGTGTCCTTCCACGTCGGCTCGCAGCAGCACAACATCGAAGCCTGGGATCGTGCGCTCGCCTCGGCGGCGGCCGTATTCCGCGCCTGCGCCGAGCGCGGCATCGCGCTCGCCACGGTCAATCTCGGCGGCGGTTTCCCGGCGCGCTACGTGCGCAAGACGCCGAAGCTCGAGTCCTATGGCAAGGCAATCTTCCGTTCGCTACGCAAGCACTTCGGCAACGCCATACCGGAGACCATCGTCGAGCCGGGCCGCGGCCTGGTCGGCAATGCCGGCATCATCGAGGCCGAGGTGGTCCTGATCGCCAAGCGCTCGCCCGAGGACGAGGTGCGCTGGGTCTATCTCGATATCGGCAAATTCCACGGGCTGGCGGAAACCATCGGCGAGTCGATCCGCTATCCGATCCGCACGACCAAGGATCGCGACGAAACCGCGCCCTGCATCATCGCCGGCCCGACCTGCGACAGCGTCGACGTGCTCTACGAGAAGACGCCGTACCCGTTGCCGGTCTCGCTCGCCATCGGCGACAAGGTCCTGATCGAGGCCGCCGGTGCCTATACCGCGACCTATTCCTCGGTCGGCTTCAACGGTTACCCGCCGCTGCGGCAGTATGTGATCTGAGCGTCAGGCGAGGTCGATCAATCCGGCCTCGCCGCTTTCTGTGCCGAAGGCGAGGAGGAGGCCGTCGGCGCTCCAGGCAAGCGCGGTGACCGGCGCGTCGCCCGGCTTCTTCGCCAAAATCTCGGCGCCGTCCTCGACACGGACCAAGAGCACCAGGCCGTCAGCGTAGCCGGCGGCGACGATGTCCTGGGTGGGGTGGCAGGCGACGACCTCGATGCGGTGTTCGGAGGGCGCCAGCAGCCGCGGCTGTTTGCCCATGGGCCCGTCTTTGGTCTGGAACGGCCAGAGGATGAGCTGTGCCGCGCCCGAGGTCGCAAGCCAGCGCCCGCCGACGGTCCAGCCGAGCGAGGTCACGCGCACCGCGTAACCGGACATGCGCATGTGCTGGCGGTCGGCGAGCCGCCAGCCGTGCAGCATCGGCTCCTGCATGGTGGTGACGAGGAAGCGGCCGTCGGGACTCACCGTGGCGCCGAGATGCGAGCCCTTCCATTCGAGTTTTTCCGGCGCCGCCTGCGGCGCATTTGGGAACCAGAGCGAGGCGCCGTTGTAATGGGCAACCGCTAGCCGAAAGCCCTTCGGCAGGAAGGCAAGCCCGCCGACGGTCGACGGCGCTTCGAATTCGCGCAGCTCCTTGGTTTGCACGAAGGCGATCTTGCCGGCCGACCAGGCGACGGCACCGTCCGGCGCCAGCGCGACATGATCGATCCAGCGGTGTTTCGCATCGCTCGCAAGCGTGCGGGTGTCGCCCTGCGCGTTGGTCGCGATCACCTGGCCGTCGTCGCCGCCACTGACGATGCGCTCGCCATCGGCGGCCGTGGTGAGGATCGCGCCGTCATGGACGGCGAAGCGCCGCGGCGCACGGTCAGGCTCGGCGAACACCATCGCTTCCTCGCCGAGCACGAACACGGCCGTACGTCCGAGAAAATGTGCGGCAACGACTGCTCCGCCCGCCGCCAGCGGGTGGATGCGATCGATGACGGAGACTGTGTCGCTGCGGGTGTCGGTCATCAAAAATATCGCTGGCGCTCATCACCTTCCCCTGGAGGGGGAGGGTCGCTCGCTGAAGGCGAGCGGGGTGGGGTGAAAGCCGTAGGGCGGAGGATCACCCCCACCCGATCCGCTTCGCGGACCTACCTCCCCCCTCCAGGGGGAGGTAGGAAAGTGATCAAGCGACGCAACTCTCAAATTCCTGCCGGATTTTCTCTTCCCGCAGATTGCGGCCGATAAAGATGATGCGGCTGTCGCGCTTCTCGCCCTTGTTCCATGGCCGCTGGTGGTCGCCGTCGAGGATCATGTGCACGCCCTGGAAGACGAAGCGCTCATCGTCGTCCTTGAAGGCGAGGATGCCTTTGCAGCGCAGGATATTCGGGCCTTCCTTCTGCACCAGCTCCTGTACCCAGGGAAAGAATTTGTCGGGGTCTAGCGGCTTGTCGGTCCGCAGCGAGACCGATTGCATCTCCTCGTCGTGGTAATGCTTGAGACCGCCGCGATGGTCGTGGTCGTGATCGTGGTCATGGTCGTGATCATGGTCGTGATCGTGCCCGTCGCCTTCGAGGAACTCCGGCTCGATGTCGAGGATACGGTCGAGGTCGAAGGCGTTGCGGCCCAAAACCTCGCTGAGCGGGATTTGGGCGCGCTCGGTCTTGTGCACCTTGGCGTAGGGGTTGATGCCGCGGATGCGCGCCTCGACTTCGTCTAGCTCTTCAGCCGAAACCAGATCGGTCTTGTTGATCAGGATAACGTCGGCGAACGCGATCTGATTCTTCGCTTCCGGAGCGTCCTTGAGACGGTCGTTGAGCCACTTGGCATCGGCGACGGTGACCACGGCGTCGAGCTTGGTCCTGCGGCCGACATTCTCGTCGACGAAAAAGGTCTGCGCCACCGGAGCTGGGTCGGCGAGCCCGGTGGTCTCGACGATGATGGCGTCGAACCTGCCCTTCCGCCGCATCAGCCCGTCGAGGATGCGCACGAGGTCGCCGCGCACGGTGCAGCAGATGCAGCCGTTGTTCATCTCGAAGACTTCCTCGTCGGCGCCGATGACGAGATCGTTGTCGATACCGATCTCGCCGAATTCGTTGACGATGACGGCGTACTTCTTGCCGTGCGGCTCCGAGAGGATGCGGTTGAGCAACGTGGTCTTGCCGGCGCCGAGATAGCCGGTCAGCACGGTGACGGGGATTTTGTCGGACGAAAGCGGTGCGGACATGCGGGAACCTCCTGCGGCTATATAGGCGATCCCGCGCCGACCCAACACGCCAGAAAGCCGGTGGCGCCGTGGTTGGAGACAATGACATTGCGATCGAAATGTTATAATATTACATTCTGAGCTGCGCGGCTTTGATTTTTCAGGCGAAACAGCGATGGCGCTGCCATGAAGCTAGTCCTCGGGCTAACCACGGCCCTTCTCCTGACGCTTGCCGCGGCCGCACCGGCACCCGCAGCGGACGGCAAGATTGCGCTGGTGGCGGCGGAGAATTTCTACGGCAACGTGGCGCAGCAAATCGGCGGCGACCGGGTTTCCGTCACCAGTATCTTGAACAGCCCGGACCAGGATCCGCATCTGTTCGAGGTCTCGCCTTCCGTCGTTCGCCAAATCGCCGCGGCCCGGATCGTCGTCTACAACGGTGCCGACTATGATCCTTGGATGAGGCAGTTGCTGAGAGTGACGCCCAAGTCCGGGCGCGTCGTGATCAACGCCGCCGATCTGGTGGACAAGCAAGCCGGTGACAACCCGCACATTTGGTACGATCCGGCGACCATGCCGGCAGTGGCGCGGGCGCTGGCTGCCGCGTTCACCGCGGCCGATCCGGCCCACAACGACGATTATGCGGCGCGGCTGAAAACCTTCCTGGCCTCGCTCGATCCGCTGAATGAAAAAATCGCAGCCATTCGCGGCAAGTATGCCGGCGTTGCCGTCACCGCCAGCGAACCGGTTTTGGGCTACATGGCGGCCGCACTGAAGCTGAAAATGCGCAACGAGAGATTTCAGCTTGCCATCATGAACGATACCGAGCCGAGTGCCCGTGACGTCGCCGCATTCGAGCAGGATTTAACGACGCATCAGGTGCGGGTGTTGTTCTACAACAAGCAAGCTTCCGACAAGCTGGTCGGCCATCTCGTCGATCTGGCGCGTGCTTCCAACATCCCGGTGGTCGGCGTTACCGAGACCTGCCCGCCCGGCATGTCGTACCAAGAATGGATGATGAGTGAGCTGGACGACACCGAAAAGGCGCTGGCCGGGCCCTCTTCATGAACGTCATTGAACTCGATCGGGCGACCATCGCAATCGGCGGCCGCAGCGTCCTCGTCGACGCGAGCTTCGCCATCAAGCGCGGCGAATTCATCGGGGTGCTAGGGCCGAACGGCGCCGGCAAGACGACGCTGATGCGCGCCATCCTCGGCCTGTTGCCGCCGCGCGCCGGAGAAATCCGCGTTTTCGGCCGTGCGCCGCAGCGCGGCGATCGGAATATCGGTTACCTTCCGCAGGTGCGTACGGTGCTGCCGGACTTGCGCGTGCGGGGCTTCGATTTCATCGCGAGTTCTGTCCACGGCGAGCGGTGGGGGGTGCCGTCGCTGTCGCGCGCCGACCGGATCATGATCGACAAGACGCTGACTGCGGTGGGCGCCGGCGATCTGGCCGCGCGTCCGCTGTCGGAAATGTCCGGTGGCGAGCGCCAGCGTCTGCTGCTGGCGCAAGCGTTGCTCGGCGAACCGCAGCTGTTGCTGCTCGACGAGCCGCTGATCAGCCTGGATTATCGCTACCAGGAAGCGGTGGTTGACCTGGTCCGCCGCTTCACCCGCGAGCGCGACATCACGGTCCTGTTCAGCGCCCACGAGCTCAATCAACTGATCGGCACGCTTGATCGCGTGCTCTATCTCGGCAATGGCCACGCCGCGCTCGGAACTGTGGCGGAGGTGGTCACGGGCCCGGTGCTGTCGCAACTCTACGGCACCGATATCAACGTGGTTCACGCCGACGGGCATATCTTCGTGCTGTCGCGCGGCCGCGATGTCGAGCGCGCCGCGCATATGCATGACGAGGGTCACGATCACGACCATGATCACGGCCATGACCACCATGCTTGAGTACGATTTCATGCGGAATGCGTTTGCCGCCGCCGGCGTGGCGGCGGTGGTGTCGGGGCTGGTGGGCTACTTCCTGGTGCTGCGCGGACAGACTTTCGCCGGGCATGCGCTCTCCCATATCGGCTTTGCCGGAGCGACCGGCTCCATGCTGATCGGCGTGGCACCGGTGTGGGGACTGGTCGGCCTCACGGTCGCTGCCGGAATCGGCATGGGATTGCTCGGCGAGCGGATCAGCGGCCGCGACGTCGCCATCGGCGTGGTGTTGGCGCTGGCGCTTGGCTTTGGCCTGCTGTTTCTGCACTACTATACGTCATTCGCCACCCAGGCGACGGCGCTGCTGTTCGGCAATGTGCTCGCCGTCGACCGCGCGATGATCGGCACCCTGGTCGGGCTCGGCCTGGTCACGCTCGGCGGGCTCGCCGCGATCATGCGGCCGCTGATCTTTGCGAGCTTGCAGCCGGAACTGGCCGAAGCCAAGGGCGTGCCGCTGCGCTTTGTGTCCACCGCTTTCCTCACCGTGGTCGCCCTGGCCGTGTCCGAATGCGCCCAGATCGTCGGCATCCTCCTCGTCTTCAGCCTGATGGTCGGGCCGCCGGCGACGGCGCAGCGACTGGTGACCGGGCTGTGGAGCGGCATGGCGCTCTCCGCCGCGCTCGCTCTGGCCGAGGCCTGGTGCGGCATTGCCATTGCCTACCACACCGATTGGCCGGTCAGCTTCTGCATCGCTTTGCTGAGCGCGTTGGGCTATTTCCTTAGCCGCGGCAGCTTTCTGCAGCGTCGGGAAGAAACAGTATGAGCGAGCAGCAACCCCGCGCCATCTGCGTCGGCGAAGTGCTGATCGAATTGGCGCGCGGCGCTGACGGCAGGTTCGCGCTCTCATGCGGCGGCGACACGTTCAATACCGCCGTCTATCTGGCGCGCGCCGGCGTCGACGTGGCTTTCGCCACCGCCGTCGGCGACGATCCCTATTCCGACAGCATCATGGCGCTCGCCGCCGCCGAAGGCATCTCCGGACATCTGGCTTTGCGCGTTCCCGGCCGGCTGCCGGGACTGTGCCTGGTCGAAAACGGTCCGGGCGGAGAGCGGAGCTTTCGCTACTGGCGCGAGGGGGCGCCGGCCCGCGACCTGTTCGAGCTTCCCGACTGGATGCAGATCGCCGACGCCCTGATGTCGGCGCGGCTGATCTACTTCTCCGGCATCACGTTATCGCTGTATTCAAATAACGGCCTCGGCCGCTTCCTGGCGCTGCTCGAAGCCGCGCGCCAACAGGGCGCGAAGGTGGCTTTCGACGGCAATTTCCGTCCGCGCGGCTGGAAAGGCGACCTCGCGCGCACGCGCACCGTCTTCATCGAGGCGCTCAAGCGCGTCGACATCGCGTTGCCGACCTTCGATGACGAGGCCGTGCTCTGGGGCGACCCCAGCCCGGAGACGACGGTCGCTCGGCTGCAAGCCTTCGGTATCGGCGAGATCGTCGTCAAAAACGGCCCCAACAGCGCGCTGGTCGCCGCGGCCGGCGGACAGGAATTCGTGCCGGTGCCGGAGGTGATGGTGCCGGTCGACACCACGGCCGCCGGCGACGGCTTCAACGCCGGCTATCTCGCCGCCCGGCTCGCCGGGGTGGACCCGGCGCAAGCGGCGAGCGCCGCGCATCGGCTCGCCGGCGATGTGATCCGGCATCACGGCGCCTTTGTGCCGCGCGCGAACGCCGCGATGCATTGAAGCAGAGGACGGACGACGGATGACAGACGATGGAAGAAAGACGATAATCGCCGCAAGATAGAAGACAGAATTCAAGGCGGGATAAGCCTGCCTGCAGCTGTCCTCTGTTGTCCGTCAACTGTCCTCTGTCGTCCTTGGGGAGAAACGCATGAAACGCCTGGCTATCGCGCTTGCCGCAATGCTCGCTGTTGCGCTCTGCCGGCCGGCGCTCGCCGACGAGCCGATCATCATCAAATTCAGCCATGTGGTGGCGCCAGACGCGCCCAAGGGCAAGGCCGCTGTGCTGTTCAAGGAGCTTGCCGAGAAGTACACGAACGGCAAGGTGAAGGTCGAGATCTATCCGAACTCGTCGCTCTACAAGGACAAGGAGGAGCTGGAGGCCTTGCAGCTCGGCTCGGTGCAACTGCTGGCGCCGTCGATCTCGAAATTCGGGCCGCTCGGCGTCAAGGAGTTCGATATTTTCGATCTGCCGTTCCTGATGAGCGACGATGCGCGCGCCCGCCAGATGATGGAGAGCCCGATGATGGCGGAATTCAATCACAAGCTCGAAGGCAAGGGCCTTTTGTCGCTCGCCTATTGGGACAACGGCGCCACGGTGTATACCGCAAACAGGCCGTTGATCTGGCCGGATGACTTCCGCGGCCTGAAGCTGCGCATCCAGGGCGGCAAGGTGCAAGACGCCATAGCGCGCGAGCTCGGCGCGCTGCCGCAGATCTTGGCCTTCTCGCAAGTTTACCAGTCGCTACAGACCGGCGTTGTGGACGGCGAGGACAACGTGCCGTCGAATATCCTGACGCAGAAATTCTACGAAGTGCAAAAACACCTGACCGTGTCGTTTCATAACCGGATCACTTACGGGCTCATCACCAGCAAGACCTTCTGGAATTCGCTGCCCGCGGATGTGCGGGCGCAGCTCGACCGTGCGGTGACGGAGTCGACTGAATTCTTCAACACCACGGCGGCGAA
>JBEKJZ010000031.1:0-29917 GCA_050010955.1 Xanthobacteraceae bacterium
TCGTGCTGGAGACGCTGTCGGCCTGCGCCATCACCGCGGTGCATCTGTCGCGGTTCGCCGAAGAGATCGTGATCTGGTCGTCGCCGCTGGTCGGGCTGGTCAGGCTCTCCGACAAGTTCACCGCCGGCTCGTCGATCATGCCGCAGAAGCGCAATCCCGACGCCGCCGAGCTTGTCCGCGCGCGGACCGGGCGCGTCGTCGGCGCGCTCACCGCGCTGCTCATGGTGATGAAGGGGCTGCCGCTCGCCTATCAGAAGGACATGCAGGAGGACAAGGAAGGGACGATCGACGCGCTCGGCACGCTGGCCGTGTCGATCGGCGCCATGACCGGCATGGTGCGCGACCTGGAGCCCGACCTGGCGCGCATGCGGCAAGCCGCGGGCGAGGGCTATGCCACCGCCACCGATCTCGCCGACTGGCTGGTGCGGACGCTCAAACTGCCGTTTCGCGAGGCCCACCACATCACCGGCCGGATCGTGGCGGCGGCGGTGGCGGCTGCGGTTGCGCTCGACAAGCTGCCGCTTGCCGCCATGCAGGCGATCGAGCCGCGCATCACCGGCGCGGTCTTTCGCGTGCTGTCGGTCGAAAAGTCGGTAAAAAGCCGCGAAGTCTATGGCGGCACCGCGCCCAAAAACGTGCGCGCGCAGGCCAAACGCTGGCTGAAGCGGCTTTAGCGTCTGATTCTGGCGGGAACGGATAAACCCGCTGGCAAGGTGTGATCGCCAAAATCTCGCCGCTGCGGTTCGATCTGCTATGGTGCGTCGCGAGCGGGTGGGGAGTGTCTTTTGGCCTTTGATCGTTTGAGCGTCAGGATTACGCTGGCCGTGCTTGTCACGGCCATCGCACTCGGTCTATCTGCTTGCGGACGTAAAGGGCCGCTCGATCCCCCGCCCAGCGCGGCGGTGCCGCCCCCGCCGGCGGCTTCCGCCGCCGACGCGTCCGGCGCTCCAGCGACGGCGAATCCGCCGGCGCCGACCCAGAAGAAGTCGTTTCTCCTCGATCCGCTGCTCCAATAGCAGCTTAGGAAGCACGATCCTTTCGGAAAACCGGTTTCCACTTTTCCGGATCATGCTCTAAACACGCTCCATGCATCACTTCGCCTATCGCAACGGCGTCCTGCACGCCGAAGCCGTTGATCTCGTCGCGCTGGCGGAGGCCGTCGGCACGCCGTTTTATTGCTACGCGAGCGCGACGCTGGAGCGGCACTATCGGGTGTTCGCCGACGCCTTTGCCGACGTCGATGCGCTCGTCTGCTACGCGATGAAGGCGAATTCCAACCAGGCCGTGATCGCGACGCTTGGACGGCTCGGCGCCGGCGCGGACGTTGTCTCCGGCGGCGAGCTTTTGCGCGCACGCGCCGCCGGTATTGCCCCGCAGAAGATCATGTTCTCCGGCGTCGGCAAGACCGCCGATGAGCTGAAGCTCGCGGTCGAACAAGGTATTCTCTGCGTCAACGTCGAATCCGAGGCGGAGCTTGAACTGCTCGCCGCGATCGCTGCCGGCGCCGGCAGCACGGCGGCCGTTTCGATCCGCGTCAATCCCGACATCGATCCCAAGACCCACGCCAAGATCTCAACCGGCAAGGCCGAGAACAAATTCGGCATTCCCATCAGCCGCGCGCGCGAGGTCTATGCTCGCGCCGCCAAGCTCAAGGGCGTGCGTGTCGTCGGCGTCGACATGCATATCGGCAGCCAGATCACCGAGCTCGATCCGTTCAGCGACGCTTTCGCGCTGCTGGCTGACTTCGCGCACGTGCTCCGCGCCGACGGTCACAACATCAGCCACGTCGATCTCGGCGGCGGCTTGGGCATTCCCTACCGCGACGACAATGAGCCGCCGCCCGAACCCGCCGCCTACGCGGCCATCGTCAAGCGCGCGACGCAAGGCCTCGGCTGCAAACTGATTTTCGAGCCGGGCCGCCTCATCGTCGGCAATGCCGGCATCCTGGTCACGCGCGTGCTTTATGTGAAGCGGGGCGAGGCCAAGACCTTCGTCATCGTCGATGCCGGCATGAACGATCTGGTGCGCCCGACGCTTTACGAGGCCTACCATGACATCCGGCCGATCCGGGAGCCCGCGATAGGTGCGCCTCGAATCATCGCCGACGTGGTCGGGCCGGTCTGCGAATCAGGCGATTACCTGGCGCTGGACCGCTCGCTCAATGAGCCGAAGCCCGGCGATCTCCTCGCCGTCATGACCGCCGGCGCCTATGGCGCGGTCGAGGCTTCCACCTACAATACCCGCGCGCTGGTCGCCGAAGTCCTTGTCAGGGCTGGCGAATGGGCGCTGGTGCGGCCGCGCGTCATTGTCGAGGAGCTGATCGCGCTCGACCGCCTGCCGCCCTGGCTCTGATCTTGCATCGCCAAACCAGTGCGGGCCGGTGCCTTGAACCCGCCCTCATGCTAAAGTGTTGCTAGGCGGAGTTATTGCTCCGCGGAGATCCTGGTTGACGGAAACCCCTTCGAGCAGTCCCGCCTCTGGGCGTCTTCACGCAGATGCCGACGCCCGATCTCGGCTCGGCACGGCCTTGCGCCGCGCCCGGTGGGCGATCTTCTGGGAGCGGCTGTGGCCCGCTCTGGCGACGCTCGCGACCATGATCGGTCTGTTCCTGGCGGCGTCGTGGCTCGGGCTGTGGCTCTGGCTGCCGCCTGCCGGCCGTGCCGCGGTCATGCTCCTGTTTACGATCGCCGCTATAGCGGCAACCTTCCGGTTTACCGGCTTGCGCGTGCCCGCTGCCGCCGATGGCCTGCGCCGGCTCGATCGCGGCAGCGGCCTTCGCCATCGCCCGGCGACGACGATCGTCGACGAGCTCGCCGTCACGCCGCAGGATCCGTATTCGCTGGCGCTGTGGCAAGCCCACCTCGAGCGCACACTCGCCGCGGCGCGCGCCTTCAAAGTGGGCTGGCCGTCGCCGCGGATCGCCGGGCGCGATCCTTACGCGCTGCGCGCCCTGGTCCTGATCGCTTGCATCGCCACCTTCATCGCCGCCGGCGGCGAACATTGGAAGCGCATCGCCGCGGCGTTCGATTGGCGGGGCGTGGTGCTGCCGGCAAATTTCCGCGTCGACGCATGGGTCACCCCGCCCGCCTATACCGGCCGGCCGCCGGTCATTCTTGCCGGCGCGCATCCCGGCGAGCCTGGGCGGCAAACCGGCGATGCCGGCGAGCCGGTTTCCGTTCCGGTCGGCAGCACGCTTGTGGTGCGCGCCACCGGCAAACTCGGTCTCGATATTCTCGGCAAAGGCGGCGTGATCCCCGCCAAGGAAGCCGTGCAGGCGCCGGCCGGCTCGCAAGAGTACCGGTTCAAGATCGCGGCGACCGGCAGCGCGACGCTGCGTGGTGTCGGCGACGATTTGACCTGGGCGTTCAATGCCATTCCCGACCGGCCGCCGACCATCGCGCTCGCCAAGGATCCCGAGCAGCAGGCGCGCGGCTCGCTCCTGTTATCCTACCGCCTCGAGGACGATTACGGGGTGACCCAGGCGCAGGCCACGTTTGCCCGCAAAGACCCGCCCGCGGCAAGCGGCGCCGGGCCGCATCCGCTCTACGGGCCGCCCGATTTCGCGCTCATCTTGCCGCAGGCGCGCACCAAGAAAGGCGTCGGCCAGACCATCAAGGATTTGACCGATCATCCCTGGGCCGGCGCCGACGTGGTGATGACCCTGATCGCCCGCGACGAGGGCGGCAACGAGGGCAAGAGCGAGCCGTTCGCGTTCCGCCTACCCGAGCGCGTGTTCACCAAGCCGTTGGCGCGGGCGCTGGTCGAACAACGGCGCAATCTCGCGCTCGATGCCGGGACGCGTCCGCTCGTCATCACCGCGCTCGACGCGCTGGCGCTGGCGCCGGAAAAGTTCACGCCCGACGCCGGCGTCTATCTCGGCCTGCGTTCGATTTTCTGGTCGCTCATTCACGCCAAGAGCGACGACGACCTGCGCGACGTGGCGGCGCGGCTGTGGTCGATGGCGGTCGGCATCGAGGACGGCGACGTTTCCGACGCCCAGGCGGCGTTGCGCAATGCCGAGGAGGCGCTGCGCCAGGCGCTCGAACGCGGCGCCAGCGACCAGGAGATCAAGCAACTCATGGATCAGCTGCGCGCGGCGATGGACCGCTTCATGCAGGCGATGCAGGAGCAGCTGAAGAACAGCCAGCAGCTGGCGCGGCCGCTCGACCGCAATGCGCGTACGCTGCGCTCGCAGGACCTCAAGAACATGCTCGACCGGCTGGAGAACCTGGCGCGCAACGGCGCCAAGGATGCCGCGCGTCAGCTTCTGCAGCAGCTCGAGCAGATGATGGAAAACCTGCAGATGGCGACGCCGGACATGAACGGCGACGACCTGGACATGGACGAGATGATGTCGCAGCTCGATGAGCTCGGTGACATGATCCGGCAACAGCAGGACCTGCGCGATCGCACCTTCCGCCAGGGCCAGGATCAAAGCCGGCAGAACGCACAGCGAGGTCAGCAAGGGCGGCAAGGGCAGCAGGGCCAGGAAGGCCAGCACCAGGACGATGCCATGCGCGAGCTGCGGCAGAACCAGCAGGCGCTGCGCGACCGCCTCAACAAGCTGCTCGACGACCTGAAAAATCGCGGCCTCGGCCAGAACCAGCAGGGCCAGCAAGGGCAAAAGGGGCAAGGCCAGAAAGGGCAAGGCCAAAACGGGATGGACCAACTCGGCCAGGCCGGCGAAGCCATGGGCGAGGCCGAGGGCAATCTCGGCGAAGGCAATGCCGACAGCGCCGTCGATTCGCAAGGCCGTGCGCTCAACGCGTTGCGCAAGGGTGCGCAGGGTCTCGCGCAATCGATGCAGCAGCAAATGGGCCAAGGCCCCAAGTCCGGTCAAAACGGCCGGCTCGGGATGCCGCGCGGGCAGCGCGATACGGATCCGCTCGGGCGTCCGTTGCGCGGGCATGACTACGGCGACGACTATACGGTGAAGGTGCCGGGCGAGATCGACGTGCAGCGCGCCCGCCGCATCATCGAGGAATTGCGCCGCCGCTTCGGCGACGTGCTGCGCCCGCAAGAGGAGCTCGATTACATCGAGCGGCTGTTGAAGGATTATTGAGCGCGGCGAGCGCGTCGCCTCCGCGCCGAAGCCCTGCGGTCCGCCGCGTGAGAGCGGATCGCCATCAACAGCTTGCCAGACAGGCAGCGAGGCGGCGAAGGCAGTGCTCATACCCCTCGTGTCGATAGTGGCAATAATCGAATTGCTGATAGCAGCGGTCGACGCAAAAGCCGACCGCCACCTTGATGGAATGAGACGCCGGCGATTTGCGGGTGTGAACGCAGGCGCTACCGGCAGGGCCGGGTGCCAAGGCGGCCCGGTCGATTGGCATCAAATCTTGCGCCGGGGATGCGGAGACTGCGCAAATCGTTTCGCGCAAAGGACTCGTGTCGGCTCTGACAGCCGCAGCTGCCGACAGTGAAAGCGCGGAGATCAACAGCGCGCTTCCCAACCGCAAGTTTCGCATGCGCTTTCCTTTGCGCCAACAATCTACCGACAGCTTGCGTGCAGCAGGTTGATCGAGGTCAAGCGTCCTTGCCTCTCAGTGCCGGTGGCCGGTTGGTCTTCTCCACGGCGAAACATTAGCCAACAGCCCCCGTCAGCGCCGAGCTCGGTCAACTGTCACGGCGCCGGAGCCGGGAAGTTCCCACCGCAGATTATTAACGTCTTCCAACCGATTCTTAACGCTTCCTTGCTAGCCATGAACGCTCGCCCATGGCGCCGCTTGTGGCGGCGCGGAGGTCGTTTTGGCATCGATCGGTTCCGAACCCGCGCCGCGTTCGCTTTGGCGCACCTCCTGGCGTGCCGACGTCGGCGGCGCGATCGAGCGGGTGCGCGCGCTCTTTGCCGACGGCAGCGACAACTCGCTGGCGCGGCGGCTTGCCGGTGCGGCCTATCTCATCCGCGTCGTCAGCGCGCTGATCGCCTTTATCTCGCAGATCCTGTTGGCGCGCTGGATGGGGCGTTTCGAATTCGGCATCTACATCTATGCCTGGACCTGGGTTCTGCTGCTCGGCGGCATGGTCGATCTCGGCCTCGGCTCGGCGACGCAGCGCTTCATCCCCGAATACACCGAGCATAAGCAATTCGCGCTGCTGCGCGGATTTCTGCTCGGCAGCCGCTGGTTGGCCGCGATCATCGCCACCGCGATCGCGAGCGTCGGCGCCATCGCCGTCGCCATCCTGGCGCCGCATCTCGACGCCGAGACCATCGTTCCGCTCTACATCTCCTGCGCCGCGCTGCCGATGTTCGGCCTCGGCCAGGTGCTGAGCGGCGTGGCGCGGTCCTACGACTGGGTCAATCTCGGACTGATGCCGACCTACGTGTTGCGCCAGCTCGTACTGTTGGCGCTGATCGGCGTCGCCTATGCGCTCGGCCTGCCGACCGACGCGGTCACGGCGACGCTCATCGGCATTGCCGCGCTGTGGAGCGTCACCATCGGCCAGGCGGTCGTGCTCAATCGCCGGCTGTCGAGCAAAGTCGATGCCGGGCCGAAGGCCTATGCGGTGCCCACGTGGCTCGCGACCGCGGCGCCGATCTTCGTCGTCGAGGCGTTCTACCTCTTGCTCACCTATTCCGACGTGATTGTCGTCAAGCAGTTCCGCCCGCCCGGCGAGGTCGCGATCTATTACGCCGCCGCCAAGACGCTGGCGCTGGTCGCTTTCATTTATTTCTCGGTGGGGCAGACCATTGCCCACAAGTTCGCCGAACATCACGTCGCCGGCGATCGCAAGCGGCTCGCCGAATTTCTCAGACTTTCCGTCCGTCTGACGTTTTGGCCGTCGCTCGCCATGATCGCCTTGTTTCTGGCGCTGGGCGAGCCGCTGCTGCGGCTGTTCGGCCCCGACTTCGTCTCCGGTTACTATCTGATGTTCATACTCGCCGTCGGGCTATTGGCGCGCGCCTCGGTCGGGCCGGCCGAACGGCTCCTCAATATGCTCGGCGAGCGGCGGTCCTGTGCGCTGGTCTATGGCGGCGCCTTCGCCATCGATCTCGTTCTCTGCATCGCGCTGTTGCCGCCGCTCGGGATCGCCGGCGCCGCGATTGCCAACGCGGTCGCGCTGGTCGTTGAGTCGGTGAGCCTGTTCCTAGTCGCCAAATACCGCCTGGGCCTGCACTGCTTCATCTTCGGCGGCCCCAAGGAAGCGTGAGGCCGATCGTGACGGTCAACGCATCGACCGATCTGGCTTTTGCGTCGGAAGCCGCAGCGGCGATCGCCGGCATGCGCCGCGCAACGCTTGCCGATCGCCAGGCGGCGAATGCGTTGGCGACCGAATGGCGCCCACTTGCGCAACTCGAACCGATTGCCGGCGAATGGCGCGAGCTGGCCGAACACGCGATCGAGCCCAACGTGTTTTATGAGCCCGCCTTCGCCCTGCCGGCGGCGCGGGTGTTCGGACGCGACGCCGGCGCGGTGCTGGTCTGGTCGCAAACGCAGCCGCGCCGGCTGCTCGGCTTCTTCCCGGCGCGGATCGAACGGCGGCGCTACGGCTTGCATCTTCCGGTCCTCGTCGGCCTGACGCATTCCTACGGCCCGCTCGGCGTGCCGCTCGTTGAGCGCGAAGCGGCCGAGCCGGTCATCGCCGCTTGGCTCACGTATCTCGCCGGCGACCCGGCGCTGCCGGGATTTCTGCTGTTGCCCTTCCTGCCCGCGGACGGCGCGGTCACAACCGCGCTCGCGATGATTGTCAGGCGGGCGCAGATGCCGACGGCCGCCTTCAATCGCCGGCGCCGGGCGCTGCTGGCGCCGAGCGGCGAGCGGTCGCTTTACATCGAGCAAGCCATCGGCGCGCGCCGACAAAAAGAACTCCGCCGGCAATGGCGCCGCTTGAGCGAGACCGGCGCTGTGCTGCTCACCGCGGCGACGGAGCCGCCTGCGGTCGCCGCCGCGCTCGGCGATTTCCTCGCACTGGAGGCCGGCGGCTGGAAAGGCCGGGCCGGCACGGCCACGGCCGATCGGGACGATCTGCACCGCTTCCTGCGCACCGCGGTGGGCGGGCTCGCGGCGGAAGGCAAGGTTTCGATCAACCGCATTCTGGTCGACGGCCGTGCGATTGCCGCCACGGTCACCTTGCGCAGCGGGCGCGGCGCCTGGTTCTGGAAGATCGCCTATGACGAAAGCTTTGCGCGCTTTTCGCCCGGCGTCATGCTCACCGTGGCGCTTACCAACGAGCTCCTTGAAGACTTGGCGATCGAGCGCGTGGATTCCTGCGCAACGGAGAACCACCCGATGATCGACCGGCTCTGGCGCGAGCGGCTTGCGCTGTGCGACCGCTTGGTGGCGCTGCGGCCGCAGGTGCCGTTTGCCGCTGTCCGGCGGCTGGAAGCGCTGCGCTCGGCCGCGATCGCCGCGGCCAAAAGCGCCCGCGATTATTTCCGGGGTTAATCCGTCTCACCGTTCCGCCGCACGACCCCACGCGGATTGGCGGCGGCGCGGCGGGATGATACGCAGCCGTACCTCTGGCTACCTTGCCTGCGATTTAGCTCGACCCGGCGGCCATCGGCACGAATTTCAGCGCCACGCCGTTCATGCAGTAGCGCAAGCCGGTCGGCTTCGGCCCGTCGTTGAAGACATGGCCGAGGTGACCGCCGCAACGGTGGCAGGAGACGGCGGTTCGCGTCATGCCGAACGAGTGGTCTTGCGTCTCGTCGACGGCTTTGTCGAGCGGCGCCCAAAAACTCGGCCAGCCGGTGCCGCTGTCGTATTTGGTCTTCGACGAATAGAGCGGCAGGTCGCAGCCGGCGCAGGTGAACGTGCCGGCGCGATGCTCGTTCAGCAGCGGACTGGTGAACGGCCGCTCGGTCCCTTCGTGGCGCAGCACTTCATAGGCGTCGGGGCTCAAGAGCTTGCGCCATTCGGCGTCGGTGTGGGTGACTTCGTAACTGGCCGCCGCCCTAGCGGTTTGGGGCCGCGTCAGGCGGCCGAGGGCCAGAGCCGCCAGTCCCGCCGCACCGGCGTACAAAGCACGTCTGCGTGTCAGCATGGGCGTCCTCCACAAGCATGATCCGGAAAAGCCCGCCACCGGACTTGATCCGGCGGTGGGCACCGGTTTTCCGAATAGATCATGCGCCGGCTGCAAGTCACGAATCATATAGCCGAGGTCCGGGATCGGCGTCACGCCGCGGCCGGTAACGCGCACGGCAACATTTGGTGAAGTGTGCGACGGCCGCGATGACGGAACGGAGAGATCGCCAAATCTTCTGGCGATCGTAGGCCCAGTACCCGGTTGCCTCGCAGCACCACGCACGAATGCGATCCGGGTTTCTTCGCCCGCAATGTGGACGCCGGGGATGTCAGCCATACTGCACAGACAAGATCGTCGGGCTGTGCGCAGCCGGACGTACCGCGATGGACAGGCCGTGGGAGAGACACGGTATAGTTCTATGGTTTTTGAAACATTGTAAGGTGGCTCTCGGCTGGCGAGAGCCAATACTGCACGTCCACGGAGTCCGCAAAGACTGCTTCCCAGGGGAGGATGTCATGAGCCTAAATTCCCTTGCGAATGCCGCGATTGCGCGTCGGACCGACTTTCCGCCTGCCGGAAAGGCGCCGAGCAAATACTCAGAGATTGCATGGGCCGCTAGTAACCCGCCGCTGCATGCGACTGCGTCTACGGGCGCCAATGCGCCGGCGCCAACCGCCGCGTCCGTCGAAACAACGATGAACGTCGTCACTGGCTACATACCGGCTGAGATATTGACCTGCTATGTCGCCGTTCTGGCCGCTCTTGATAGCTCGCCAAAACCGATGCTAAAGGCAGAGTAGATCGCCTTTTGGATTTTTCTCGTAGCCACGCCCGTTGTGTTTTGGCTCGTATACGCCACTAAAATCAAGGAAGCGGGCAAGAATTTTCCGCTCTTGTTTTCGAGCTTGCCGCTTTGGGAGATGGTTGCATCCGCGATCGCCTTTTGCGCCTGGGCATTCGCGCTTCCGAACAGCCCATTCACTGTACTCGACTGGTATTCATCGGCGATTGCGGGACTCGTTGTCCTTTTAGCGTCCACCGTTCTCGGCTTGTTGGCGCCGATCTTCGGGAGCGGTCAGCTCAAGCCGTAGCGGTCGGCGCTAGAAATTCCAGCGCTGCGCGTTGGCGACCAGAAAGTCGCGAAACGCCTGCACGCGCGCGACCGACTTGAGTTCTTCCGGATAGACGAAGTAGGCGTCGAGCGCGATCGGATCGGCATCGGAGAACAGTTGCACGAGGCCGCCGTTACCCTCGACCAGATAGTCCGGCAGCATGGCGATACCCAGTCCGCGCTGGCAGGCGCGCAGGATGCCGAGAATGTTGTTGATGACGAGCTGGGCGGTGCGCGGCCCTTTGCCGTCGCGCGCCACGTCGATCAGCCAGCGCGCGCGTTCCAAGTATTGCGGCACGTGGCCGCCGAGCACCACCAGGCGGTGATTGTCGAGATCCTCGAAGGTCCGCGGCGTACCGAAGCGCTTGAGATATTCGGGCGAGGCGTAGACGTGGAAATGCACGGAAAACAGCTTGCGCTGGATCAGGTCGGGCTGCGTCGGCTGGCGCAAACGGATGGCGACGTCGGCC
The DNA here is from genome assembly GCA_050010955.1 of Xanthobacteraceae bacterium. Lineage (GTDB taxonomy): Bacteria > Pseudomonadota > Alphaproteobacteria > Rhizobiales > Xanthobacteraceae > BOG-931. The sequence continues at coordinate 10,549 of JBEKJZ010000031.1, forward strand.
TCGCGCATGGCAAGGTCGAGTTCCTCCTCCGTGGTCAACAGCGAGATACGGATATCCGGATAAAGATCGAGGAACTCGCCGAGCCGCGGCGTCAGCCAATGCAGCCCGATACCCGGCGTCGTCGTCACCCGCAGGTCGCCGTTCGGCCGCTCGCGGCTGTCGGTCAGCTTGGCGCGCGCCGCCTCGAGCTTCATGAACACGTCGTGCGCCGTGCGAAACAACAGATCGCCCTGCTCGGTCAGGATCAAGCCGCGGGCGTGGCGATGAAACAGGGAAACAGACAGCTCCTGTTCGAGCGCGCTGACCTGGCGCGACACCGCCGATTGCGAGAGCCCGAGCTGCTCACCGGCATGGGTGAAGCTGCCCGCTTCCGCGGCGGCGTGAAAGACCTTGAGCTTGTCCCAGTCCATTTTGTCGGACGACGGTTGACGGATGACAGAGGTCGGATGGCGAAGGGTCGACGCGCTCATCCGTCAGCTCTGATCTTTCATCTGTCCTCTGTCGTCAGTCCTCCGTTCTCTGTCGCTCACTCCGCCGCGGCGCGGTGCTCCGCCTGCGCGGCGAGAAAGCGTTCCGCCTCGAGCGCAGCCATGCAGCCCAAGCCGGCGGCGGTGACGGCCTGTCGATAGACCTCGTCGGCCACATCGCCGGCGGCGAACAGGCCGGGGACCGAGGTCGCGGTCGAATGCGGCGCCGTCTTGATATAGCCTGACGCTTTCATCTCCACCTGTCCGGCCACCAGCGCCGTCGCCGGGGTATGGCCGATGGCGATGAAAATGCCGTCGACCGGGCGCACGGTGATTGCGCCGGTCTTGACGTTTCTCAGATGCGCGTGAGTGACCTTGAGCGGATTGTGGTTGCCGCCGATGTCGTGAAGCTCGCTGTCCCAGATGACGTCGATCTTCGGATTCCTGAACAGCCGATCCTGCAAAATCTTTTCGGCGCGCAGCGTGTCACGCCGATGCAGCAGCGTGACCTTGGCGGCAAAATTGGCGAGAAACAGCGCCTCCTCGACGGCGGTGTTGCCGCCGCCGATCACCAGCACCTCCTTGCCGCGATAGAAAAAGCCGTCGCAGGTGGCGCAGGCCGACACGCCATAGCCGCGGAATTTCTGCTCCGACGGCAGATCGAGCCAGCGCGCCTGCGCGCCGGTCGCCAGCACCAGCGCCTCGGCGAAATAGATATCGCCGGAATCGCATTCGATCCGGAACGGGCGCCTGGCGAGATCGACCTTGTTGACGTGATCGGGAACAAGCCTGGTGCCGACGTGGGCCGCTTGCTTGGCCATCTGCTCCATGAGCCAGGGGCCCTGGATCACATCGGCGAAGCCTGGATAGTTCTCGACGTCGGTCGTGGTGGTCAGTTGACCGCCGGCTTCGACGCCCTGGATCAGCACCGGTTCGAGCATGGCGCGAGCGCCATAGATCGCCGCCGTGTAGCCCGCCGGTCCCGACCCGATGATGAGCAGTTTGACGTGGGTGGTTTTCGTCACCGGCTGGTCCGTCTGTTGAGACAGGCGCTGAGGGAACGTTTGCCCGCCTGCAAGCCCCGTCATCAGATGCCCGGACTTCAGTCGACCGGGCGCGGCGGATCCGGAAAAGGCACCGAGTCCGGCCGGCCTGCGGCCATCCGCCGGGAATCTAGGGATTTTCAGGAGCTATGCAAGATACGCAAAGCCCCCATCCATGAGAGGGGTGGAAAACCTGAATCGGCATGGCGGCAGGGGGTAGAGCGCCCCCGCTCTGGTGACGGGGGTCATCTCCACTCGACTTTGACGATCTCATAGGCCTTGGCGCCGCCCGGCGTGACGACCTCCACCTGGGCACCCTTCTTCTTGCCGACCAGCGCGCGGGCGAGCGGTGAGGTGATGGAAATCTTGCCCTTCTTGGCGTCCGCCTCGGGTTCGCCGACGATCTGCCACACCGCCTTCTTGTCGGTATCCTCGTCGATCAAGGTGACGGTCGCGCCGAACGTGATGGTGTCGCCGGAAAGCTTTGACACGTCAATGACTTCGGCGCGCGCGAGCTTGTCCTCGAGCTCGGCGATGCGGCCCTCGTTGAGCGATTGCGACTCCTTCGCCGCGTGGTACTCGGCGTTCTCCGAGAGATCGCCATGGGTCCGCGCGTCGGTGATTTGCTGGATGATGCGGGGCCGTTCGACCTGCTGGCAGTGCTTGAGTTCAGCCTCAAGCGCCGCATGGCCCTCCGCGGTCATCGGAATCTTATCCATCGGTCTCTAACCTCCATACCCGCTGGACTAGAGACAAAATTCCAATCGCGGGCCGAAGCATTGCCTGGCCACGCGACTCTCAGTCTGTCTCTATACGTGCCGTCGCTCTGGCTGTTCCAATTTTGGATCAGAGGCGGCCGCAAAATAATTTTGCAGCGCACACACTTCGAGGTCGCCCCCGAGGTAGGCCTTGATACCCTGCGCTGCGGCGACGGCCCCTGAGAGAGTGGTGTAGTACGGCACTTTATGCAAGAGGGCAGCGCGGCGTAACGAGCGGCTGTCGGCGAGCGCTGTGGCCCCTTCCGTGGTGTTGAAAACCAGCTGGACTTCGCCGTTCTTGATGGCGTCGACAATATGCGGGCGGCCTTCCGCCACCTTGTTGACCTTGACCGCCGCAATACCCGCCGCCGCGAGGTAGCGCTGGGTTCCCGATGTCGCCAGCACTCGAAAGCCCAGGCCCGCGAGCAGGCGGACCGGCTCAAGAATGCGCGCCTTGTCGGCATCCTTGACCGAGGCGAAGACGGTGCCGCTCTTCGGCAGCCGGGCGCCGCCGCCGAGCTGGCTTTTGACGAAGGCGACGTTGAAGTCCCGGTCGATGCCCATGACTTCGCCGGTCGACTTCATCTCCGGACCGAGGACGGTGTCGACCTTGTCGCCGAAGCGCGCGAACGGAAAGACCGCCTCCTTGACACCGATGTGGCGTGCGGCGGCGAATTCGAAGCTCTGCGGCTTCAACTTGAAGCTCGCCAGCGTCTCCCCGGCCATGATCCGGGCCGCGATCTTGGCAGCCGGGATGCCGGTGACCTTGGCGACGAACGGCACCGTGCGCGAGGCGCGTGGATTGACCTCGAGCACATAGATGTCGCCGTCCTTGATGGCGTATTGCACGTTCATCAGGCCGCCGACCTTCAGCGCCAATGCGAGCGCGCGGGTCTGGCGGTCAAGCTCACCGATGGTGTCGGCCGAAAGATTATGCGGCGGCAGCGAGCAGGCGGAGTCCCCGGAATGGATACCGGCCTCCTCGATGTGCTCCATGATACCGGCGATGTAGGCGTCCTTGCCGTCGGCGAGGCAGTCGACGTCGATTTCGACGGCGTCGGTTAGGTAACGGTCGATCAAGAGCGGCCGCTTCTCCGACACCGCGAACTCGGACGGCCGGTCGAGGTCCGCGGCGAGCCGCGCGACATAGCGGTCGAGTTGGGCCGACTCGTGCACGATCTCCATGGCGCGGCCGCCGAGCACATAGGAGGGCCGGATCACGATCGGATAGCCGATCGAGTCGGCGATGGCGCGCGCCTTCTCCGGGCTGGTCGCGATCCCGCTCTTCGGCTGCCGCAGCTTGAGCCGATCGAGCAGCTCTCTGAAGCGGTCGCGATCTTCCGCGAGGTCGATGGCGTCGGGCGAGGTGCCGAGGATCGGCACCTTCGCCTTGGCCAGCGGCTCGGCGAGCTTGAGCGGCGTCTGGCCGCCGAATTGCACGATGACGCCGTGCAGTATGCCGGTGGTGCGCTCGATATCGATGATCTCGATCACGTCCTCGGCGGTGAGCGGTTCGAAATACAGCCGGTTTGACGTGTCGTAATCGGTCGACACCGTCTCCGGATTGCAGTTGATCATGATGGTTTCGTAGCCGACCTCCTTCAAGGCGAAGGCGGCATGGCAGCAGCAATAATCGAACTCGATGCCCTGGCCGATGCGGTTGGGGCCGCCGCCGAGAATGACAACTTTCTTCTTGTCCGACGGCGCCGCCTCGTCCGCGGCGCGGCTGGCAAAAGGCACTTCATAGGTCGAATACATGTAAGCGGTCGGCGAGGCGAATTCGGCGGCGCAGCTGTCGATCCTTTTGAACACCGGCCGCACGCCGAGTACGCGGCGACGCGCCGAGACCTCGTCGACCGCGAGGCCGGTGAGCCGGCCGAGCCGGGCGTCGGAGAAGCCCATGGCTTTGAGCCGCCGCAGCGTTCCGGCCGTCATGGGCAGTCCCTTGGCGCGAATCTCAGCTTCGGTTTCGATGATGCCGCGGATTTGCGCCAAGAACCACGGATCGATCCGGCAAGCGGTATGAATCTCCTCATCGCTCATGCCGAGCCGCATGGCCTGCGCGACTTTGAGAATGCCGTCGGGCGAAGGCGTGCCGAGCGCGGCGCGGATGGCGTTCTGGTCGTCGCCCTGGCCGAGGCCCTCGATCGCGATCTCGTCAAGTCCGCTCAGCCCGGTCTCGAGCGAGCGCAGCGCCTTTTGCAGGCTCTCCTGAAAAGTGCGGCCGATCGCCATCACCTCGCCGACCGACTTCATCGAGGTGGTCAGCACCGGCTCGGCGCCGGGAAACTTCTCGAAGGCGAAGCGCGGCACCTTGGTGACAACGTAATCGATCGTCGGCTCGAATGAGGCCGGCGTGGCGCCGCCGGTGATGTCGTTGGCGATCTCGTCGAGCGTGTAGCCGACCGCGAGCTTGGCGGCGACTTTGGCGATGGGAAAACCGGTCGCCTTCGAGGCCAGCGCCGACGAGCGCGACACCCGCGGATTCATTTCGATGACGACGATGCGGCCGTCGGCGGGATTGACGGCGAATTGCACGTTGGAGCCGCCGGTCTCGACGCCGATCTCGCGCAGCACGGCGATCGACGCGTCGCGCATGCGCTGGTATTCCTTGTCGGTGAGCGTCAGTGCCGGCGCCACGGTGATCGAGTCGCCGGTATGCACGCCCATCGGGTCGATGTTCTCAATGGAGCAGACGATGATGCAATTGTCGTTCTTGTCGCGCACCACCTCCATCTCGAACTCTTTCCAGCCGAGGACCGATTCCTCGATCAGCACTTCAGAGGTCGGCGAGGCGTCGATGCCGCGCTCGACGATCTCGATGAACTCCGCCTTGTTGTAGGCGATGCCGCCGCCGGTGCCGCCAAGCGTGAACGACGGCCGGATGATGGCGGGAAGCCCGATATCGTCGAGCGCTTCCAGCGCCCCGATCAGCGTCTTGACCTGATGCGAGCGCGGCGTGGCGAGACCGATCTTGGTCATCGCCTCGCGAAACAGCTTGCGATCCTCGGCCTTGTCGATGGCGTCGGCGGTGGCGCCGATCATGGTGACGCCGAATTTGTCGAGGACGCCCATGCGCCGCAGCGACAGCGCGGTGTTGAGCGCCGTCTGCCCGCCCATGGTCGGCAGGAGCGCATCCGGGCGTTCCTTCTCGACGATCTTGGCGACGATCTCCGGCGTGATCGGCTCGATATAGGTCGCATCGGCCAGATCCGGATCGGTCATGATGGTCGCCGGATTGGAGTTGACGAGAATGACCCGATAACCCTCGGCCTTGAGCGCTTTGCAGGCCTGGGTGCCGGAATAGTCGAACTCGCAGGCCTGGCCGATGACGATCGGTCCCGCGCCGATGATCAGGATCGAGGAGATGTCGGTCCGCTTGGGCATTGCTTCCGCATTTGGGGCGCAAAAAAAAGGCGCGCTTCTCGCGCGTCCTTCAGCCGGCGCCGGGGGCCCGGCCCCGCGCGCGGGCTCTTTAGACCAGAAACGACGGCCGGGGAAGGGGTTTTGGCCCGCCGCCGAACAATGGGTGCTCACACGCGCCAATTCAAGCGCCGCTCACCGGCTACCAGGCGGAATCGCAACCGTTTGCCCGCCGGTTCGTTGTCTTCGGGTCCGTCACCGGCCCGCGACTCAAGTGCGTTGCGTTTTGCTTATCGCGAGGCGTTGATCGCTTGCCAGACACGCTCCGGCGTTGCCGGCATTTCGATGTGGCGCACGCCGAATTCCGCAAGCGCATCGACGATTGCGTTGATGACGACGGCCAAGGCCGGAACGGTGCCGCCTTCGCCGGCTGGGCGAATGCCGAGCGGGTGCGTGGTCGAAGGCACCTCACTGATCTCGGTCCTGTAGAACGGCAGGTCCGATGCCCTCGGCATGGCGTAGTCCATGAACGATGCCGAGAGCAATTGACCGCTCTCGGCGTCGTAATGGCAGTGTTCGAACAGAGCCTGGCCCACGCCCTGCGCGATGCCGCCGTGGACCTGGCCGTGGATGATCAGCGGGTTGACCGCGCGGCCAACGTCGTCGACCGCGGTATAATTGACAACCTTTGTCACCCCGGTTTCGGGATCGACTTCGACTTCACAGACGTGGCAGCCATAGGGGAAGCTCGCGAGCAGGACAGTCTCGTCGCACGCCGCGGCGAGCGCTCCTTGCAAATCCTGCGGCAGGTCGGCCCGCTCCACCGCCGCGCGGGCGACTTCGAATAGGCCGACGGAATGATTGGTGCCCTTGACGGTGAAACGGCCGCTTGTGAATTCGATGTCGGAAACGGCGGTTTCCAAGAGCTGCTCGGCGATGCGTGCGCCCTTCTTGATGATGTCGTCGGACGATTTCTTGATGACGATCGAGCCGAGCCGCATGCCGCGGCCGGAATGGGCGCCGCCGCCGACCGATACGCGGTCGGTATCTCCGGTGACGAACCGTACGCTCTCGATCGGCACGCCGAGCCACTCGGTGACCAATTGTGCGAAGCTCGTCTCGTGACCCTGGCCCTGCGAGGTGATGCCGATGACCACCTCGACGATCCCCTCGGGCTTGACCACGATCTCGGCTTTCTCGCGCGGCGCGCCGGTTGAGATATCGACGTAATTGCCTACGGCGATGCCGCGATATTGGCCGCGCTTTCTCGCCTCGGCGCGGCGGCGCGGAAATCCGGCCCAATCGCCGAGTTTCAACGCCATATTCATGCCGCCGATATAGTCGCCATTGTCGTATTCTACGCCGAACGGGTTTTTGTACGGCATTTCTTTTTCGGTCACGAGATTGTTGCGGCGGATGGCGACGCGATCAAAACCGTAATCGCGTGCGGCGAGATCGATCAACCGCTCCATGACGAAAATTACCTCCGGCCGCCCGGCGCTGCGATAGGGCCGCGTCGGCGCGGTGTTGCTGAGCACGGCGCGGGCGCGAAAATGCGCCACCGGCATGCGATAGATGCTCGACATCATCTGCACGCCTTTCTGCACCATCGCAAAGTTGGTGGTGTGGGCGCCGAGATTGCCGAGATTGGAGCCACGCATCGCCAGAAATCGGCCTTCCTTGTCGAGCGCAAGTTCGGCTTCGACGGTGAGATCTCGTCCTTGATAGTCGCTCAAGAACGATTCATTGCGCTCGATGATCCATTTCACCGGCCGGCCAAGCCGGCGCGCAGCCCAGGCCACCAGCGCAAATTCGGGATAGATCATGCCGCGCGTGCCGAAATTGCCGCCGACGTCTTGCATCAGCACGCGGACTTTCTCGAGCGGTACATCAAGGATGCTGGCCAGATCGTTCTTGAGCCGCACGGCGCCGCCATTTCCGGCATAAACGGTAAAACGTCCGGTTTCAGCGTCGAAATCGGCAAGCGCTGCGCGTGGCTCCATCGGAACGCCAATGACGCGTTGCACCCAAGTTTCAAACCGTGCCACATGGGCGGCGCGGGCAAAGGCGGCATCGGTCGCCGCAGCATTGCCGAGTTCGGCATCGAAGCAGACATTCGACTGCGCGGCATCGTGGACATGCGGCGCGTCCTGCCGCGCCGCTGCCGCCGTCGCGACGACCGCGGGCAGGACTTCGTAAATGACTTCGACATGCTCGGCGCCGTCTTTCGCCGCGTGCACAGTCTCGGCGATGACCATCGCGACTGCTTCGCCGACAAAACGCGCTTTGTCGGTCGGCAGTGGGAAGTGCGGCGCCTCAAATGGCGGACGACCGCCGCTGTTGTGAAGCTTCGTCTCCGCCGGATGCGGCGACCAGGGCTTGTGCGGAATGCGTTTTAGGCCATCGGCGATGAAGTCGGCGCCGGTCAGAACGGCGAGTACACCGGGTATGGCCAAAGCCTTGTCGATCGCGATGGCGCGGATCACCGCATGCGCGTGCGGCGAGCGCACCATGACGGCATAAACCTGCCCCGGCAGGTTTTCGTCGGCGGTGTAGCGGCCGGCCCCGCGCACAAGACGCAGGTCTTCCCGCCGGGGTAACGGCGCTCCGATGCCGGAACCGCGCGTAGCCGTGACTTGAGAGGTAGATTGCGGGTTGGTTTTTGTCATTGCCGCCGATATCTGTGCGTCCAATCACTCTGCATCATGAGTGGAATCCTCCGCAATGTCTCGCGGCCAGGACAATCCGCTTTCTTAGTTGCATCTTGAATGATCAAATCGAATTTTGCACCATGCCGAGTCGATTATAAATCAACGCTCCTCGCCATGGGGCTAAACGAGGCCGCAGGGGTGACATGAAAACGTTCGCGCGCGCCATCGCGGTCACCGCGGCCGTATTGGGATCGCCGGTGCACGCGGATCCCGCGCCCGTCACTATCGTTGTGTTCAATCCGCCCTCGCTCGGCTCGATCTTCCCGTCAGTCATCAAGGCGCAGAAATTCGACATCGCCAACGGCGTCGACATCACGTTCGTCGAACGTCCGCCCGACGCCTACGCCCCTCAGTTCAATTCCGGCGAGTTCGAGGTCGGCGGCAGCGCCTCGGTGCTGATTGTCGGTCTCGGCACGACCCGCGGCATCAAGACGAGCTATCTGTTCAACCTGTTCGATTATTGGGGCACGGTGGTTACCAACCGGCCGGAAATCAAGACGCTTGCTGATCTCCCGGGCAAGCAGCTTGTGGCCGCTAAGGGCACCACGAACTACACGATGTTCGCCTGGTTTGCGAAACAACAGGGCGTCGATCCCGAGACGTTCCAGGTGCTCAATACGGCGACGCCGGGTCTTGTCGGCTACGCGCTCGCCGATCGCGCCGACGCGGTGCAGCTGTGGGAGCCGGCCTATGCCTTGGTCAAGGCTGAGCGACCGGCCATCCGTGCCATCGATCTCAACATTGCCAAGGTTTGGCACGCTTTCACCGGCGGCAGTGTGATCCCCTATCTCGGCGTGGCGGCGCACCAGGACTGGATCGACAAGCATCACGATCTTATTCCCGGTCTCTATCGCGCCTACAAACAGGCCGCTGCCTGGGTAATGGCTAATCCGGCCGCAGCGGCGCCGCTGGTTGCCTCGGTTAAGGATGACGCCCAGCGGCAGGCGATCGCGGCCATGATCCGCGATAATGCGCGGCTCAGCCTCAACCTGCAGCCGGCCGGAAGGATCAGCAAGGAGATCACGGCGACCTACCGGGCCGGGCTGGCAGTCGGACTTTTGAAGGAGATGCCGCCCGCCTCTTCAGTCTATACCGGCGAGATGGAGTGATGGCACCGGACGAAGGCTCGAGCGCGGCGCGGCGCACCGGCAAAGGCCTTAATTATTTTAGCTTTGGCTACGAGGGCTTTGTCGCGCTCGCCGGCCTCGCGCTCGTCTGGCAGATCGCCTCGTTCTTCATTCCGCACTTCCTGTTTCCATCGGTCCCGGAAATTGCCGCGCGCCTATTTGCAATCTTCACGTCCTGGAACTCCGTCGCCGATGCGCTGGCGACCAGCGCCCGCATCCTTGCCGGGCTTACCGGCGCCTTCGTGCTCGGCACGGTTCTGGCCATGCCGATGGCGCGTTCGTCGGCTTTCGAGCGTTACGCTTACCCGCTGTTGAATTTCAATCAAGGAATTCCAGCGTTGTCGTGGGTGGTCATCGCGATCATCTGGTTTCGCGGCATCGAGTTCCGCATCTTCTTCATCATGGTCATGACGACGCTGCCTGCGTTCACCTTCCAGGTGCTCGACGCCTATCGCGCGATGTCAAAAGATCTGTTCGAGATGACCCTGGCATTTCGTCCGACGCGGCTCGACCTGTTCCGCACCCTGATATGGCCGACGGTCATTCCCGGCATTCTCACGGCGTGGAAGGTCAATCTCGGCAATGCCGCGCGGGTGGTCGTCGTCGCTGAGCTTGTTGGCGCGACCGGCGGGGTAGGTTACGAGCTCCTGCAGCAGCAGCAGATCTTCGACATGGCCGGCGCAGTCGCCTGGACGCTCGTTCTCGTCATTTTCGTGCTTGTCGTGCAGGGCATCATCACGTTCGTCGAGTCGCACGTCTTGCGCTACCGCGCTTTTGCCGAGCGTGCGTCGTGAGCGCACCACCGGAAATCCTGTTCGAGCGGGTGAGCAAAGTGTTTCCGCACCCCGGCGGCGGTATGCCGCTGGAAGCGGTTCGTGAGTTGAGCTTCGCGATCGCACGCGGCGAACTGGTGGCGATTTTGGGAAAAACCGGCTGCGGTAAGTCGACTACCTTCAATCTGATCGCAGGCCTCATGCGCCCGTCCGCCGGGCGCATCCTGGTGCAAGGTCACGATCCCTATGCCGATTTCGCATCGTATCGCGGCAAGATCGGCATCATCTTTCAGAACGATCGACTAATGCCGTGGCGCACTGCGATTGAAAACGTAGCGCTCGGCCTCGAGCTCAATAAGACGCCGCGCGCGGCGCGACTCGAGATCGCCGCGGCATGGTTGGCGCGGCTCGGACTTTCCGGCCACGAGCACGCTTATCCGCATGCGCTCTCGGGCGGCATGCGCCAGCGGGTCTCGATCGCGCGGGCGTTCGCCGGCAAGCCCGGCATATTGTTGTGCGACGAGCCGTTCAGTGCGCTAGACGAGCACACCGGCAACGCGTTGCGCGAGGAATTCCGCGAACTCTTGCTGCAGACCGGGGCGACTTCTATTTTCATCACCCACTCGATCGAGGAGGCGCTGGCGCTCGGCGAGCGGCTGATGGTGTTCGAGCGGCCGGCGCGCATCGCCTACGAAGTAACGTTGCGCGCCGACATGAGCGGCACCGAGCGCGCGACCGTACGCGGCCGCATTCGCCAGGTTCTCGCGAGCGAAATATCAGCAAAGTGAGGATGACGTGATCATCGACGTTCATGCCCATTACGTTCCGCAATTGTTGCTTGATGAGCTGAAGATGCAGCCGCGGCTGTTTCCCTCGGTCAAGGCGACGGAGCAGAAGGGCGGCCTCTGCCTTGCCTTCTGTGACGGCCAGCCGACGCGCCCCGTGATGGGCCGGTTGTCCGATCTCGAGGCGCGCAAGAAATGGCTGTCCGAACAACGGGTCGACAAGCAGGTGGTCGGTGGCTGGCTCGACATGTTTGCCTACGAGCTGCCGGCGGAGGAGGGCGCCGACTGGTCACGCTTCCTCAACGAGCACATGCTCAAGGGCGTGCGGCAGCTCGACGCTTTCACGCCGCTCGCGACCGTTCCGTTGCAGAGCGGGCGGCACGCCGCGCGCGTTCTCGCAGAGGCGCTTGATGCCGGCTTCCACGGCGCCATGATTGGTACCCAGCCGAAGGGCGAGGGCGGCGCGCTCGACGATCCCGACCTCGATCCGTTCTGGGAGGTGGCGTCCGCGCGCAGGGCCACGCTGTTCGTGCATCCGATGTTTGCCTGCGGCGATGACCGGCTCAACGAATACGACCTCGTCAACGCGGTCGGCCGCATCACTGATACGACGCATGCGGTGGCGCGGCTGCTCTATTCGGGGCATCTCACGCGCTTTGCCGGCGTCAATCTGGTTATCGCGCATGGCGGGGCGGCGCTGCCCTATGTGCTCGGGCGGCTCAAGCGCAGCCACGCCGTGCATCCGAAATATGCCGAGCCGGAAGCCGGCTTCCGCCGGCTCTATTTCGACACGGTCCTGTTCGAAGCGCGCGCGTTGCGCTTTCTTTGCGACGTCGCCGGCGCGGAAAAGGTGGTGCTCGGCAGCGACAGTCCGTTCCCCATCGGCGATCCAGAGCCAATGAAGGTAATCGAGGCGGCGTCACTGACCGCGCAGGAAAAGCGCTGCATCTGTTGCGACACCGCCGCACGGCTGTTCCGCATCCCGCTGGAGGCTGCGGCGAAGGCGTAGCGTTTCATCCTTCAGCCGGCCGCGCGTAGTAGGTTTTGCGCGCTTGGTTGTGGCCGATATTGGCCGGCGCGCGCTCCGCCGCAAAGCCGGCGGCGCCGAGTTTCTCGATCATGGCGGCTTCGGCATAACGCGTCAGCCCGATACGCGAACGCAGGCGCCAGTAGTCCGACAACAGCGAGCGAAGAAGCCCCCACAGGGCGGCAAGGAAAAAGCCGTTGGCTTTGCCAAACCGCAACAGCGCCCAGGCGTCGGTCGCCGCCGTGATTTCCGGCGACATAACATCGCTGACGACGAGCAGTCCCTCGGGCTTCAACAGCCGATGAAACAGCGCAAACAGGGCGCCGGCCCCGGCGGCCGTGAGGTATTGCGCGACCGCGTGCATGACAATCAGATCGAGCGAGTGCTCCGGCAACCGCGCGATCTCGTGCGGGGCAACGACACGGATCTTCGAATGGCCGGCAAAGCCTTCCAGTCCGGCACGCAGGCCCGGCGCCGCTTCGCACAGCAGCAGTTCGCCGGCGGCCTCGGCGACGAGATCGGCGTGCAGCGCCTCGCCCGAGCCGTGATCGAGCACGCGTGCCTCGCCGGAGGGGACCAGCGCGGCGATCGCTTGCGCGACCAGCCGATAGTGCGCGTCCTTGTGGCGGGCATTGGCGTAAAGGAAATGCCGGCTGTCCCAGAACGCGAGCCAATCGGAGATCATGCGCCACGAACGATAGGGGTTGACACCGTCGAACCCGGGACCAGCTATTGGTTTACCGCTCAGCCCGCCCGAAGTCGCGCATCATCCCGACGAACTGCGCGAACAGATAATGGCTGTCGCGCGGGCCGGGCGACGCTTCCGGATGATACTGGACCGAGAACACCGGCCTGTACTTGAGCTTGAGCCCGCAATTGGAGCCGTCGAACAACGACACGTGGGTTTCCACGGCATTCTCCGGCAGGCTATCGCGATCGACGGCGAAGCCATGGTTCATGGATGTGATCTCGACCTTGCTGGTCGTGAGATCTTTGACGGGGTGGTTGGCGCCGTGATGGCCCTGGTGCATTTTCATGGTCTTGCCGCCGACGGCGAGCGCCAGCATTTGGTGGCCGAGGCAGATGCCGAACACGGGTTTCTGCTCGATCAGCGTGCGGATCACCGGCACGGCGTATTCGCCGGTGGCGGCCGGATCGCCGGGGCCGTTGGACAGGAAGATGCCGTCCGGCTTAAGCGCCAGAATGTCGGCGGCCGAGGTCTGCGCCGGCACCACCGTCACCTTGCAGCGATTGCCGGCAAGCTGGCGCAGGATATTGCGCTTGATGCCGTAGTCGATGGCGACGACGTGGAATTCCGGCTCACGCAGTTCGCCGTAGCCCTCGTCCCATGACCACGGCGTTTCCAGCCAGGTGAAGCGCTGACCTGTCGTTACCATCGGTACGAGGTCCATGCCGAGCAGTCCGGGCCATTCGCTCGCCTCGCGGGCAAGCGCGGCGAGATCGAAACGGCCGGACGGTTCATGGGCGATCACCGCGTTGGGCATGCCCTTCTCGCGGATGAAGGCGGTCAGGGCGCGAGTGTCGATGCCGGCCAGCCCGATGACGCCGCGGCTTTTCAGCCATTGATCGAGATGCCGCGTGGCGCGGTAATTCGACGGCGCCGTGATCGCGCTGTGCAGCACGACGCCGCGCGCGCCGGGCGTCGCTGCGAGGTTGACGGTCTCGATGTCGTCCTCGTTGGTGCCGACATTGCCGATATGCGGGAAAGTGAAGGTGATGATCTGGCCGGCATAGGACGGATCGGTGAGGATTTCCTCATAGCCGGTCATCGCGGTATTGAAGCAGACCTCGCCGACGGCATGCCCGGTGGCGCCAAAACCCCGGCCTTCGAGCACCGTGCCGTCGGCCAGGACCAGCAGCGCCGTGGGCTTGGGCTCGTCCCACATCTGTTGCGGCTGCGGTTGTGTCAGCATCGACAAGCGCCTAAATCTTCTGCGCACCCGCCGAAATGCCGGCGAACTTGCGAGAGGCCATAGCCGTGTTGCGCGACGAGATCAACAATGCGCTCAAGGACGCCATGAAGGCCGGCGATAAACGCCGCGTTTCGACGCTGCGGCTGGTCAACGCCGCGATTCTGCAGCGTGAGACCAGTGGCGCCGAGCGGCTCACGCTGACCGACGCCGAGATCCTCGACGTCATGGGCAAGATGATCAAGCAGCGCGGGGAATCGCTCGACATCTACGAGAAGGCCGGCCGCGCCGACCTCGCCGCGCAGGAGCGCGAGGAGATCGAGATCATCTCGGCGTACCTGCCCAAGCAATTGTCGAACCTCGAAGCCGCCGAGGCGATCTCCGCGCTGATCAAGGAACTCGAAGCCGCCACGCTCAAGGATATGGGCCGCACCATGGCGGCGCTCAAGGAGCGTTTTGCCGGGCGGATGGATTTAGGCAAGGCGAGCGCGCTGGTGAAGAAGCTCTTGGCGGGGTGACCGCTACGCGCGTTTCTTGCGCTTTTGCTGCATGTAGGAGCGCAGCACCGCGTTGATGCGCCGCTGATAGCCGGCGCCTTGCTTCTTGAAATAGTCGAGCACGTCCTCGTCGACGCGGATCGAGATCGCCTTCTTTTTCGGTGGAATGACGAGGACGGCCTTGGACCAGTCGAAGTCGAGCGGCACCGCGTCAGGATTGTTCCTGACGGCCTCCTCGATTTCTTCGTCCGTGAGTGCATCGACGGTAGCCCAATCAGTTTTCCCCCGTCGGGGGTCGTCCCGCGAGACCCGCGTAATATTTTCGTCTTTCGTCTCTGCGCGCTCGCCGTGCTGAGATGAGCCAACAGACATGGCCGCGGAGCGTGCATGCGACCGCGACTTCCCGGCCATCGACATACCCGAAGATTTGATACCTGACCTCGCCATGACGATCCGATCGACGGACGAAAGTGCAGCCGCCGAAAATTCCTTTCACGTCTTCGAAGTCGATTTTGTGGACGCGAAGATTGCTCTCGCGCTTTTTCTCATGCCGTTCAAATGCGCGAATATGCGCAAAGATATCGGGCATGGCTTCGTCGGCCATGGTCGCGGTCCCTCAAAGCGATGGCGCAAGCGCACATCGTTTGCTCCCCAACCACGGCCGACTGAACCCAGTCGACAATGCCAAGCCCTCAGATCGTCGTATATACAAATGTGTAGTATATGTCAATTCACTCGAACTGTGGATAACCGGGACAAGAGCCGCTTGCGCTAACGCGGCACGCCGCCGCCCCCTATTTAGCCTGCTTCCGCGCTAAGCTTGGCGAATCACCATGCGATTCTCGCCGCAATTCCTCGACGAGCTGCGCGCGCGGCTTCCGGTTTCGGAAGTCGTGGGCAAGCGCGTGAAATTGCGCAAGGCCGGGCGCGAGTGGAAAGGGCTGTCGCCCTTCAACAAGGAGAAGACGCCGTCGTTCTTCGTCAACGACCAGAAGGCGATGTGGTTTGACTTCTCCTCCGGCAAGAACGGCAACATCTTCGATTTCGTCATGCAGACCGAAGGGGTGAGCTTCCCCGAGGCGGTCGAACGGCTCGCCGGGCAGGCCGGCATCCCGATGCCGGTGATGACGCGCGAGGCGAAGGCGCATGAGGAGCGCAGAAAGACGCTGCACGACGTCGTCGAGCTGGCGGCCAAATTCTTCGAGGCGAATCTGGCGTCGCGCGCCGGCGCCCGCTGCCGCGGCTATCTCGCCGACCGCGGCATTTCCTCCGCCACCCAGCTCAGGTTCCGGCTCGGCTATGCGCCGGCCGAGCAATACGCGCTCAAGGAGCATCTCGGCGCGTTGAAAATTTCGGTCGAGGACATGGTCGAGGCCGGGCTTCTGGTCGCCGGCGAAGACATTCCGGTGCCCTACGACCGCTTTCGCGACCGTCTGATGTTTCCGATCGCCGATTGGCGCGGCCGCGTCATCGCCTTCGGCGGCCGCGCGCTCGATAAGGACGTTTCGGCGAAGTACCTCAATTCGCCGGAGACGCCGCTGTTTCACAAGGGCGCGACGCTCTACAACATCGCATCCGCGCGCAAGGCCGCGCACGAAGGCGCGCGCGTCGTCGCGGTCGAAGGCTATATCGACGCCATCGCCATGGTGATCGCAGGATACGAAGCGACCGTGGCGCCGCTCGGCACCGCGCTGACCGCCGATCAGCTGGCACTGATGTGGCGAATGGCCGACGAGCCGATCCTGTGCTTCGACGGCGACGATGCCGGCCGCCGCGCCGCCTATCGCGCGCTCGATCTGGCGCTGCCGCTGATCAAGCCGGGCAAGAGCCTCAAGCTCGCCGCGCTGCCGGACGGACAGGATCCGGACGATCTGGTGCGCTCGGGCGGCCGCGAGGCGGTCGAGGATGTGCTCGCCGCGGTGCGCCCGCTCGCCGAGGTGTTGTGGACGCGTGAGAGCGAAGCCGGTCCGTTCAACACGCCCGAGCGGCGCGCCGCGCTGGAGGCGCGCCTCGCCGAAGTAACCGCGACCATCGGCGACGAATCGGTGCGCCGCTACTACCGGCAGGATTTTGCCACGCGGCTGCGCCAAATGTTTACGCCGGCCGACATCGCCTCGCGCCGCCGCAATTGGGAGGACAGCGGCCGCCGCCCCGGCCCGGGAGCCCGAACCACTCCGCCCCGCGGCACGCTCCGCCGCGACGAGCCCTATGTGGCCGCGAGCCCGCAGCTCACGGCGAGCCCGCTGCATCGCGGCCATCGGGCGGCAATCCCGCGCCGGGAAGCCTTGATCCTGCAAGCTGCGCTCAATCACCCCTGGCTCCTGCACGACCGGTTGGAGGAATTGGCCGAAGCCGAATTCCGCCACGCCGATGCGCGCAAGCTCAAAGCGGCCCTCATCGACGTCCTCGCCCACCGATTCGGCCAAGAATCGGGCCAAGAATCGGACCAAGAATCGCACGAAGAATCAGGCCAAGAGCCCGGCAAAGCCGCGGACATCCACCGGGCGGACCTCGTCGCCGAGCTCACGCGCCGCGGCTTTGGCGACTTTCTAGTCCGCAACGAGCGCGCGATTACCACGCCCTCGGTCTGGGGGGCGCGGCCGGAGGCCGCCGCGGCCGACGTTTTACTGACCTGGAAGCAGCTTCTCGCCTTGCATCGGCAGTGGCATTCCCTAACTAGGGAACTTAAGGACGCAGAATTGGCGCTCGGCCAGGACAACACCGAGACGAACTACACGCGGCTGCGCGACGTAAAGGCCCGGCTCTCCACCGTCGACGGAACCGAGGCCCTGATCGAGGGTTTCGGCGACCAATCCGGCCGCCCCGCGCGATCGACCTGAGCGCCGGCTCTCGGCGCTGGACGCCTCGGCACCGAGTGAATAAGAGGGCGTCGCGGTTGAACAGGGTTAGTCGGAGCTTAACGGAGTTCCGCGACAAGTAAGGTCTGGATTCGGGCGGCGCCGAGAGCGCGCTGCCCCTCTTTGGGCCGTCCGCGGGGGTTTAAGGCGCAAAACCCCCGGATTGCAGTCCGTCCGCCCGGCGTGGGCAATCGCCATAGGGTAGGGGACGAAGAGACTGGGACGGCGTTGGTAGGGGACAGGCGTTCGTGGAGACGGGACACATGGCAAGCAAGAGCGCGGCCACCAAGACGATCGCGAGCAAGGCCAAAGCTGCCCTGCAGAAGGCCGCCCCGCAAAAGGAAGGTGAGACGCCGGAAAAAGAGGCGCCCGAGACCCCGGACGCGCCGCTGCCGCTGCTCGATCTCTCCGACGCCGCCGTCAAGAAGATGATCAAGCAGGCCAAGAAGCGCGGCTATGTCACCTATGAGCAGCTCAATTCCGTGATGCCGTCGGAAGAAGTCACCTCCGAGCAGATCGAGGACGTGCTGGCGATGATGAGCGAGATGGGCATCAACGTGGTCGAGACCGAGGAAGCGGAGGCCGAGGGCGAGGAAGAGGCGCGCGAGGAGCCGGAAGAGGATGAGGCCGAGTCCGGCGAACTGGTCGAGGTCGCGCAGAAAGCGCCGGCCAAATCCGAAGCCAAGGAGCCGACCGAGCGCACCGACGATCCGGTGCGGATGTATCTGCGTGAAATGGGCTCGGTCGAGCTTTTGTCGCGCGAGGGCGAGATCGCCATCGCCAAAAGGATCGAGGCCGGCCGCGAGGCCATGATCGCCGGCCTGTGCGAGAGCCCGCTCACTTTCCAGGCCGTCATCATCTGGCGCGACGAGTTGAACGAGGGCAAAGTCTTCCTGCGCGACATCATCGATCTGGAAGCGACCTATGCCGGTCCCGACGCCAAGGCGGTAGCGGCGGCGGTGCCGCCCGGCGGCGATCCCGCCGCGGCGGGGGCGCCGGTCCCCGGCGTACCGGGCTTCGTGCCGCAGCCGCCGCAAGCGGTGGCGCCGCCTTCGGCGCCGCCCGCCGCCACGCCGTTCAAGCCGCATAACGGGGCAGCCGACGGCGACGAAGCGTTGCCGGAAGGCGCGCTCGGCGAGCCCGATCTCGACGAGGACGATCTCGAGAACTCGATGTCGCTTGCGGCCATCGAGGCCGAGCTCAAGCCCAAGGTGCTGGAGATCTTCGACACCATCGCCAGCTCGTTCAAGCGGCTGCGCCGCCTGCAGGAGCAGGACATCCACAACAAGCTGCACTCGACCGGCTCGCTGACGCCGAGCCAGGAGCGCAAATACAAGAAGCTCAAGGAAGAGATCATTCAGGAGGTGAAGTCGCTGCGGCTCAATCAGGCGCGCATCGACGCGCTGGTCGAGCAGCTCTACGACATCAACAAGCGGCTGGTCGGTCACGAGGGCCGGCTGATGCGGCTGTCCGAGAGCCACGGTGTCAGCCGCGAGGATTTTCTCAAGAATTACCAGGGCAACGAGCTCGACCCGCGCTGGCTCAACCGCGTGTCGAAGCTCTCCGCCAAGGGCTGGAAGAATTTCGTCGCCCGCGACAAGGATCGCATCAAGGAACTGCGCGGCCAGATCCACACGCTCGCGTCCGAAACTGGCCTCGAGATCGGCGAGTTCCGCAAGATCGTGCACATGGTGCAGAAGGGAGAGCGCGAGGCGCGCCAGGCCAAGAAGGAAATGGTGGAGGCGAACCTGCGCCTCGTCATTTCCATCGCCAAGAAATACACCAACCGCGGCCTGCAATTCCTCGATCTGATCCAGGAAGGCAACATCGGCTTGATGAAGGCGGTCGATAAATTCGAATACCGCCGCGGCTACAAGTTCTCGACCTATGCCACCTGGTGGATCCGGCAGGCGATCACCCGCTCGATCGCCGATCAGGCGCGCACCATCCGCATCCCTGTGCACATGATCGAAACCATCAACAAAATCGTGCGCACCTCGCGGCAGATGCTCAACGAGATCGGCCGCGA
>JBEKJZ010000032.1:0-29507 GCA_050010955.1 Xanthobacteraceae bacterium
ATCTTGTTGTTCTCAGTGATCGAGGAGAGCGGGATCACGCACGATTGCACGGCCTTGCCGTCGATGTGCACCATGCACGAGCCGCATTGCGCCAGACCGCAGCCGAAGCGCGGGCCGTGCAGTCCGAGATTGTCGCGTAGCGCATAGAGCAGCGGCATCTCGGCGTCGTCGACCGCGGTCGCGACCTGCGCGCCGTTCACGTTCAGTGTCTTGGAAATCGCCATCGTGCTCCCCCCGGAGGTCTATGTCGTCGGCATGTGGTTTGCGACCGGGCACGCCGCCTTGGTGCTGCATGGCGCGCGAGCGCGTTCATGCAGAGCCGGTAAAGCGAAGCTTACGCCAAGTCGCCGGGCGATCCAAACTGGTTTTGGCGCGCCGTGTTGCACGCTCGCTGTGGTCGAGGTGCGACTGATCCTGCGGGTTGTTTGCTTCAAACAACGAAGCGCCCGCCCAATCCGCTGACTTCGTCAAGAGGCTGCGGCCATGCGCCCGGCAAATGGCCGCTGTTCCGATTTTCCACACAAACGCAGGTAGGGGCGGGCAGAGAGAGGGATGCTTACCGCAGCCAATGATCGGAGCTGGCGCTGCGGCATTCACCTCGGCCGCTTGCGCTCCTGCGGCACCAGCGAGATCGTGAGCCGCTCGGTGCCGCGCAGCACGTCGAGCGCGACGCTGCGGCCGATCTTCTCGCCGGTGAGCGCGCGAATGAGATCGTCGGCGCCGGTGATGGCGACGCCATCGAGGCCGAGGACGATATCGCTGGCCTTCAGCCCGGCGCGATCGGCGGCGCTGCCGGATTCGACGGTGCCGACCATCACCGCGTTGTCCTGCTCGATGCCGGCGGCGCGCCGCCGCCGCGGCGGGATCGCGGTCTGCTGCGCGGAAATGCCGATGAAGGCGCGGCGCACACGGCCGTGCCGCACCAATTCGCCGAGCACGAACTGCGCGGTGTTGGCGGCGACCGCAAAACAGATACCCTGCGCGCCCATGATCACCGCGGTGTTGATGCCAACGACCTCGCCGTGCGAGGACACCAGCGGGCCGCCGGAGTTGCCGGGATTGAGCGCGGCATCGGTCTGAATGAGATCGTCGATCAGCCGGCCGGTACGCGAGCGCAACGAGCGGCCAAGCGCGGAGACGACGCCGGTGGTCACCGTCGATTCAAAGCCGAGCGGATTGCCGATAGCGATCACCAACTGGCCGCGTTTGAGCCGCTTGGAATCGCCGAGGGGCGCCGCGGGGAGCGTCACCGCTTCGTCGACTCGGATGAGCGCGAGATCGGTGTCCGGGTCGTCGCCGACCAGACGCGCGTGCAAATCGAGGCCGTCCGCGGTGGTCACCGCGATGCGCGCGGCGGCGCCGGGACCGCCGGCCGCGCCGGCGACGTGGCTATTGGTCAGGATGAGCCCGTCGGGCGCCACCACGACGCCCGAGCCCGATCCGCCGCGCGATTTGTCGGCGCGGACGGCCAAGCCGACTACCGCCGGGCCGATGCGGTCGACCACATCGATCACCGCGCGCGAATAGGCGTCGAGCAGCGCCTGATCCTCGGGCGGCACCGCTTGCGCCGCTGCGGCGGGTCGGCTGCCGCCCAAGCCGGCTTCATCGTTCAGGGGTATGAGTTTCACGGAAATTCGCCATGTTTGGCCGGCATTGAGCGAAACGCACCAGCCGGAGCGCATATATGGGAACTCGGCCCGGGCCGGGGAAGGGCGAGGATTCCGGCTGTGGTTGACAGCGGCAATCACTTATGGTGCGCCAGTCAAACTCTGGGTGTGACGGTAAATCCGCGAAGGAGACTTCATGGCCATCGCCAATACGGCGCGCTGGGCCGCCGCGCTGTCGATCGCGGCAGCGCTGACCGGGTGCGGCCAGGGCCAGCAGCAAGCGGCGGCGCCGGCGCCGCCGTCCGTGACCATGGCGAACCCGGTGCAACGCACGGTGGTCGATCAGGACGAATACGTCGGCCGCTTCGTCGCCGTGGATTCGGTCGACGTGCGGGCGCGCGTTTCCGGCTACCTCACGGAGATCCATTTCACCGACGGCCAGATGGTGAAGAAGGGCGATCTCCTGTTCGTCATCGATCACCGGCCGTTCCAGATCGCGCTCGACCAGATGCGCGCCAATCTGGCGCAGGCGCGCGCCAACCTGGCCTTTACCGAAGCCGATCTCGCCCGCGGCCAGGAATTGGTGCACAACAAAACCATCACCGAGCAAACCTACGACCAGCGCATGCAGGCCAAGCGCGTGGCAGAAGCTTCCGTCGCGGCGCAGGAGGCGATGCTGCATGCCGCCGAGCTCGACCTCAACGAATATTCCGAGCTGCGCTCGCCGATCGACGGCCGCATCGGCGACCGCCGCGTCTCCGTCGGCAACCTGGTGAACGGCGGCTTTGGCGGCAACTCGACGCTGCTCGCGACCATCGTCTCGGTCGATCCGATCCGCTTCGAATTCACCTTCGACGAGGCGTCCTATCTGCGCTACCAGCGTTTCGCCGGCGGCAGCACACAAATGGCGAGCGGCCAGGGCGGCATCCCGGTGACGCTCAAACTGATCGACGAGCCGGAATTCCAACACACAGGCCGGATGGATTTCGTCGACAACGTCATCGATCGCTCCTCCGGCACCATCCGCGGCCGTGCGGTTTTCCCCAATCCCGGCGCCATCTTCACGCCCGGCATGTTCGGCCGCGTCCGCGTGCCCGGCTCGCCGCCTTACACCGCGCTGTTGGTGCCCGACGCGGCGATCGGCACCGAGCAGGCGCGCAAGTTCGTGCTGGTGGTCGATGACGGCGGCGTCGCGCGGCAGAAATACGTCACGCTCGGCCAGCTCGACGACGGCTTGCGCGTGGTCAAGGACGGGCTGGCGCCCGGCGACCGCGTGATCGTCAAGGGATTGATGCGGGCGCGCTCCGGTACGAAAGTCGCGGTGGAAGCGCAGGGCACTCCCGCCGCATCGGCGCCGCCCAAGCAGGCCGACCAGGTCAAGGCGGATTAACACCGGTATGCGCCTTTCGCATTTTTTCATCGACCGGCCGATCTTCGCCGCCGTGGTCTCGATCGTGTTCGTGATCCTCGGCGGCGTGTCGTTCTCGCGGCTGCCAGTCGCGCAATATCCCGAGATCGCGCCGCCGATCATCAATGTCTCCGGCCAATATCCCGGAGCCAGCGCCGAAGTCGTGGCCTCGACCGTGGTCACACCGATGGAGCAGCAGATCAACGGCGTCGAGAACATGCTGTACATGTACTCGAACTCGACGGCCGACGGGCGCTTCTCCATCCAGGTCAGCTTCGACCTCGGCACCAATCTCGATATTGCGCAAGTGCAGGTGCAGAACCGGGTCGCCATCGCGCAGCCGCGGCTGCCGGCCGACGTGCGCAATATCGGCGTCACCGTCACCAAGGCCTCGCCCGATCTGATGATGGTCGTGCACCTCTATTCGCCCGACAAGTCGCGCGATTCGCTGTTCATCTCCAACTACGCGACGCTGGAAGTGACCGATCCGCTGACCCGCGTCGACGGCGTCGGCTCGATCACGGTGTTCGGCAGCCGCGATTATTCGATGCGGGTGTGGCTCGATCCGGATCGCCTGCAATCGCTCGGCCTGACCGCGACCGACGTCACCAACGCCTTGCAGGCGCAGAACATCCAGGTCGCCTCCGGCGTGCTCGATCAGCCGCCGGTCACAAAGCCGGGCGCCTTCCAGATCGCGGTGCAGACGCTCGGCCGGCTCGCCGATCCCGACGAGTTCGCCTCTATCGTGGTGAAACAGACACCGAGTGCCGTGGTGCGGCTCAAGGACATCGCCAATGTCGAGCTCGCCGCGCTCGACTATTCCTCGAACTCCTATCTCGACCACGACCCGGCGGTGGCGCTCGCCATTTTCCAGCGCCCGGGCTCGAACGCGCTGGCCACCGCCGACGGCGTCAGAAATCTGATGGCCGAACTGTCGAAGCGCTTTCCGCCGGGCGTCAAATACGGGATTTTCTTCAATCCGACGCAGTTCATCCGGCAATCCGTCGACGCCGTGATCGAAACGATCGGCGAAGCCACCGTGCTCGTGGTGCTGGTGGTGATCGTCTTTTTGCAGACTTGGCGCGCGGCGATCATCCCGCTCGTCGCCATACCGGTGTCGCTGATCGGCACCTTCTTCTTCATGGCGGCGTTCGGCTACACGCTCAACAATCTGTCGCTGTTCGGGCTGGTGCTGGCAATCGGCATCGTGGTCGACGACGCCATCGTCGTGGTCGAGAACGTCGAGCGCAATATCGCCGCCGGGTTGCCGCCGCGCGAGGCGGCGAAGAAGAGCATGGACGAAGTCGGCTCGGCGCTGATCGCCATCGCGCTGGTGCTGTGCGCGGTGTTCGTGCCTTCGATGTTCATCACCGGCATCTCCGGCCAGTTCTACCGGCAGTTTGCGCTGACCATCGCCGGCGCGACGGTAATTTCGCTGATCGTGTCGCTGACGCTGTCGCCGGCGATGTGCGCGCTCTTGCTCAAGCGGCACGATCCGTCGCACCGCGACCGCTGGTGGGAGCGGCCGATCCACGGCTTCTTCGGCCTCTTCAACCGGGGATTCAACGGTGTCGGCGCCGGCGTCTCCTGGCTCGCCACCCGCACCGTGCGCCGCGCCACCATCATGGTCGTGATCTATCTCGTCGTAATCGGTTTCGGTCTCAATCAATTCCGCAACACGCCGGTCGGCTTCATCCCGCAGGTCGATGGCGGCTATCTCATCATGGTGTTGCAGCTTCCTCCCGGCGCGTCGCTGGCGCGCACCGACGCGGTGCAGCAGCGCGCGCTCGATGTTGCGCTCGGCGTGCCCGGCGTCGCCCATGGGGTGAACATCGTCGGCTTTTCCGGCGCCACCTTCACCAACGCGCCCAATGCCGGCGCGATCTTCCTGGTGCTCGATCCGTTCGAGAAGCGTGCCGAGGATCGGCGGCAGTCGGCGCGGGCCATCCAGGCGGAGCTCAATCGCCGGCTGTCCAAGCTGCAGGACGCCTTCGTCGTCGCGGTGCTGCCGCCGCCGGTCCGGGGCATCGGCACCGCCGGCGGCTTCCGCATGATGATCGAGGATCGCGCCGGGCGCGGCCCGGCGGCGCTGCAGCAGGCCGCCGCGGCGGTGACGGCGCGCGCCGCGAAAACCGCCGGCGTTTCCCAGGTGTTCACGCTGTTCGAGAATTCAACGCCGCAGGTTTATCTCAACATCGACCGCACCAAGGCGCAGCTCCTCGGCATCAACGTCCAGGACGTGTTCAACGCCCTGCAAGTCTTTATCGGCTCGTCCTATGTGAACGACTTCAACCTGTTCGGACGCACCTTCCGCGTGACCGCGCAGGCGCGCGAGCAGGACCGGCGCAACGTCGCCGACGTGCTCAAGATCCGCGTGCGCAATGCCAACGGTGACACCGTGCCGCTCGGCTCCTTCACCACGGTGAGCGACATATCCGGTCCCTACCGCGTGCCGCGCTACAATCTCTACCCCGCCGCCGAGATCGACGGCGCCGCCGCGGCCGGCTATTCCCAGGGTCAGGCGATCGCGAGCATGGACAATCTCGCCGCCGAGACGCTGCCGGACGGTTTTGCCACCGAGTGGACGACGCTCGCCTTCCAGCAGATCAGGGCCGGCAACACCGCCATGTTCGCCTTCGTGCTGGCGGTGGTGTTCGTCTTTCTCGTCCTCGCCGCGCAGTACGAGAGCCTGACGCTGCCGCTGGCGGTAATTTTGATCGTGCCGATGTGCCTGGTCGCCGCCATCACCGGCGTCATCCTGCGCGGGCAGGACAACAACATCCTCACCCAGGTCGGCTTCGTGGTTCTGATCGGGCTGGCCGCGAAGAACGCCATCCTGATCGTCGAGTTCGCTCGGCAACTGGAAGATCAAGGCCGCAGCCGCTGGCAGGCCGCCGTCGAGGCGACGCGGCTGCGGCTGCGCCCGATCCTGATGACCTCGTTCGCCTTCATTCTCGGCGTCACGCCGCTGGTCTGGGCGATCGGCGCCGGCGCCGAACTGCGGCAGGCGCTCGGTACCGCGGTGTTTTTCGGCATGATCGGGGTGACCGCGTTCGGCCTGATCTTCACGCCGGTGTTCTATGTCATCGCGCGGTGGATCGCCCAACTCGGGCCGCGGCGCGGCAAGAAGCGGCAGGCGGCGCAAGCGGCGGAGTAGGGTCGGCGCTTACTCGCTGCGCTCGAGCGACGCCGCCATCATTCCAGTCCCAAAGAGCAACGCCACTCGCTGCCCATATTGTCGTCGGTCACCGGCTGCTCGCCGGCAGTGCGGGCGAGGATCTCCGCGCAGGCTTCGATGGACCGCGGCGCGTTGTCGGCAGTGAGGCCTGTCTGCAGCCGGTCGAGTTCCGCACGATCCTCGCTGCGCGACAGATCGAACACCGGTCGGCCATCGATACGGTAGGCTTCAAGGATGCGGCGCCAGCGCGCAAAATCCCAGCGGATCGGCGTCGCCGACACAACCATGTGATTGAGGAAACGCGCGCCGTCGGCGAAGGCGAGGCAGCCGGTGCGTTGGACGCGGCCGGAATCGGTGGCGTTGTAAAAGAAGACGCCGCCCGGATTCAGGTGGTTTTTGACGAGGCCGAGAAACTCGGCGGACAGGAGGTTGGTGACGTTTGCGCGGAAGTGCCACGTGGTGTTCGAGACGATGGCATCGAAGCGCCGGCCGGGATTTGCCCGCAGCCAGCGGCGGCCGTCGTCGGTGACGATCGCGACCTTTGGGTTGCTCAACAACGAGGTGACTTCCGGCGTCTTGGCGATCAGTGTCACATAGCCCGGATTGATCTCGACAACGGTAAGCGAGGCGACATCCGGATTGTTGGCGATGACTTGCGCCCATGAGCCGGAAGAAAGGCCGATCATCAGCACGTCGCGCGGCGCCGGGTGGAACAGGCTCAACGCATAGGGCCGCACGATGCCGTTGCTGTCGTGCTTGAGGTCGGTGTTGAAGCGCCCGTCATACATGCCGTTACCAAACACGGTGCCGTCCGCCGCCACGCTGATGATGCCGCTTCTGTTCTCCACGATGTTGACGAGAGAGAGCGCATTCGGCGCGCCCTTCCATTGCAGGTCGGCGAGCACGCCCGCCGACCAGCGCGGAATGGCGACGAGCGCCAGCAAAGCGAGCCCCGCCGCAAGGCTCGCGCGCAGGAGCTTCTCCGAGCGCGGCAAGGGCAGCGTGCCGGTCAGCACCACGACGCAGGCGAGGCTCGCCACCACCAGCGCCGCAGCGATCGCCACCAGGCTGAGGCGATCGGTCAACACGAATCCGGTGACGATCGAGCCCGCGGCCGAGCCCAGAATATTGGCAAAATAGAGCAGCGCCGTGCGCATACCGGCTCTCTCGTCGGCGGCGACGCCAAACTCGGCGAGATAGGGCAGTAGCGAACCCCAGAAACGGGCAACCAGATAGATCAGCAGAAACGCCACGCCGACGATACCGCTGCCGAGCCAGACCAGATGGTCGAGGAGCGGCAGGAACAAGAGCCCGAGCACGCTGGCGCTCATCAGGGCGGTGACCGCGCGCCGGATCGCGCGTTCCGGCGTCAAAGCCGCACAATTGCGGCCGGCTTGCCGCGAGCCCGAGGCCAGCCCGATCAGGAAGGCCCCCAGCGTCAAGGCAAAGGCGGTCGCGCTCGAACCGGTGGCATAGGAGACGGTGCGGAAGAAGAAGATTTCGTAGGACAGCGAAACGAAGCCGCCCGCACCGGCCAGCGCCAGCGCCGGCGCGAGCCCGAGCATCGGCCGGCGCGCCACGGGCGCCGCTTGCGTGTCCGCTATATCGATGGTCGGATCGCGGCGATCGCGGCAATAGGCGGCGAAGGCGCCCGCCGCCACCGCCGCATTGATGCCGACGGCGACATACACCGCGCCCTGCATGCCGACGAACGGAAAGAGAAACGCGGCACTGGCAAGGCACGCTGCGCCGGCGCCCAGCGTATTGACGTAATAGAGGACGCCGAGCGCACTTCCCACATGGCCGGAGCGACGAACCAGATGGCCGACCAAAATCGGCAGCGTCGCCCCCATCAACAAGGTCGGAACGATCACCAGCGCCAGACTGACCGCGGCCGTCGCCGGCAATGGCAGACCGATGGTGAACGCGCTCGCCCGGTCGAAAATCTTGAGCGATAGGAGACCAAAGGCCCCGGTCATCAACTCGATGCCGCCAAGCAGCGGCAGCAACGGGATGCCGCGCCGCTTCGACAGCCAACCGCCGGCGAGGCTGCCGAGACCGAGGCCAAGCATAAACGCCGTGACCACGATCGTGACCGATTCGATATTGACGCCAAAGATGCGAAATAACGCGCGCTGCCAGGTCAGCTGATAAATCAGCGCCGGAAAGCCGGAGAAGAAGAACAACACGCACAACACGCGCGTCCACCGGGCGAGCCGGTCTATTTGCCGCGCATCCGCGGGATTCGAGGTCAATTCGAGGGTCGTCATTCGGCACCGGGGCTCGCGTTCCGAAGAACCCTAGCGGCCGAACGTTACCCGACCCTCAACGGCGAACGGCATGGATGACCCGCTGTTGTGCGGCTGGGGCGCGGCGAAACGGCAAGCGGTGCAAGCCCGGTCCGGCATTATGCGCGCCGCGTCATCCGTGCAACGGCGTGATACATTGGCGCCGGCGATACTTCGATTTCCCGCAGCCTAGACGCGCCGCCGCTTCATCGGCGGATTCTCGCGACGCGACAGCTCGCCCTCCAGCGCCTTGATCTCGGCTCGGGTTTTCTCGAGCCATTTCGTGTTTGCGGCAATCAGCTGATTCAGCGCGGCGTCGTTTTTCGGCAGCCCCGCGCCGCTGGTAAGAAAACTCTGATATCTTAGAATGTTGACAATGGCCTCATGACTTTTAGCAAGCACTTCCAGAACCTGCTCGTCGGAAAGCTGAGAATAACTCATCGCTGTTCCTCCTCCTGCAGCCGCCAAAGCCGTAGCTAACAACGCCGCGAAGTTGGGCCTTTGATTTATGTCAACGCAAGGCGTAATCAGCGGCCGTTGCGCGGATCGGTGCATCGCGCGGCCGGCATCGCCAAGTCTGTTGCCCTGGATCGCATGGATCACTCGTTGCGTCCCGCTTGCTGAGACGGTGCAGCCCATTCAGCCACGCACCGTTCGAGATCTTTAAGGTTATTGCGCATCTGCTCGAACGCAAATCCGAGGGCGTGGAGGCGTTCTGCCGCGTCGCCGGGAAGATTTTGCGTGAGACCTTCGCGACGCAGCGCTGCGGTCTCGGCAGCATAGGCATCAAGCGTCGATTCGACCGCGGTAAGCAACGGCAGATGCCGGCCCCGCAGCGCGGCCGCACTCGCGCCCAAGTAATCGGCCAAGGCCGCGCCGGCGCGCGCCAGCGACGGCTCGAGTCGCATTCCAATGGTCTCGGGCAGCGGACTGCTGGCCGCTCTGCCGATCATCACCAGGTCGTGGCGCAATCTGAGCAGCGTGCGCAAAAGCGGTCCGGTGTCGGCGCCCACGGCGACGCGCGCGGTGCGTTCGCGCTCGGCCTCAGCGCCCACCGTATCCAGTCGCACCAAGGCCTGGCCGATGCCGTCCTGGATACGGTGCAGCGCGTCCACGTCGAGGCCCTTCGTCAAGCCGGCCAGCAGCTCGCCCAGCGCCCGCGCCATTCGATCGAGCGTACGGGCGGCGGCTTCGGCGACCTGGCGATGGGCGCGCGACGGCAACAGCAGAAACGAAACTACCAGCCCGGTGACGCCGCCGACGGCCACCTCGAGCACCCGGTCGAGTGCCGAGGCGATCGGACTGGCGTGGGTGATGGCGGGAAGCAGCAGCACGATGATGGCGGTAATCGGCGCGACCGAGAGCCTGGGATTGATCGCCGCGATGAAGGCGAGCGGAGCTACGGCAAGCGCCAGAACTCCGAGCAGCGCGATTTCGCTCTCATGCGGAATCAGCACGCCGATGGCGCCGCCATAGATCGCGCCGCCGAGGGTGCCAAGCAGATAATCGATCGCTGCCTTCAGCGCCCGTCCGACGTTCATCTGCGTGACAATGACGGCCGTCAGCACCGCCCATAAGGGCAGCGGAAGATGCAGCAATTGCGCCAGCGCCAGAGCCGCCAGCGCCGCTATCGTCACCCTGATCGCCAATGCCAGCTGCGCGCGGCGGCGACGCACCACGGCGCGCAGGCCGGTCCAGAGTCTCGCGCTGCGCGTCACGAGGCGCCCTCGCAACAGAAGCGAATGATCCATCTCCACAACGGAGCGCGCATCGCATCAGATCCGCGGCGGCGAGCCAACCGGTTCGATTGACGGCCGTGCCGCCGACGCTGCAGAGAACTCAAACCTTCCAGCCGGCGCCGTCGAAACCGGCTCTCGCATAGGCGACGCCGCCATCGACCGCGAGCGTCGCGCCGACCACGTAGTCGCCGGCGCGCGACGCCAGGTAGATCGCCGCGCCGGCCATGTCCTCGTCGGTGCCGATGCGTTTTGCCGGAACGCGCTGCGCCACCAGCTCCGGATGGTCGCGCGCGGCGGTGTTCATGTCGGACTGGAACGGGCCCGGCGCGATCGCCGAGACGACGATGTTGTCGGCGATCAGCTTCGCCGCCATGCGCCGCGTCAGGTGGATCAGCCCGGCCTTGCTGGCGTGGTAGGAATAGGTTTCCAGCGGATTGACGAAGATGCCGTCGATCGAAGCGATGTTGATGACCTTGGCAGGACGCTCGCGGGTCGCGGCGGCCTTGAGCGCGCCGTGCAGCGCCTGCGTCAGGAAGAACGGCGTCTTGACGTTGAGGTCCATCACCTTGTCCCAGCCGTTTTCCGGAAAGGTGTCGAACTCCGCCGCCCATGCGGCGCCGGCATTGTTGACGAGGATGTCGAGCTTTGGCTCGCGCGCGCTGACCGCGGCGGCGAGCGCCCGCACGCCCTCGACGGTCGCAAGGTTGGCCGGCATCGAGACGCAGGTGCCGCCGTCCTTTGCGAGCTCCGCTGCGGCCTCATCGCACTGCGCCGCCTTGCGCGCCGCGATGTAGACCCGCGCCCCTTGGGCGATGAAGCCCCGCGCAATCATCTTGCCGATGCCGCGCGAACCGCCGGTAACGAGGGCGGTGCGGCCTTCGAGCGAGAACAGGTCTGTCATCATCGGCACACTTCCTCTCCGCGAAACGCCGGCCTTGATCTTCGCCGTCGCTTGCGATCGTCATCCGGCCAGCTTGCGCGCGCCTTCGCCGGCCGCCGCCTCGCGCTTGGCCAATTCCTCGGCCACCAGCTCTTTCTTCGACAGCTTGCCGACTGGCGTCTTCGGCAGGCTCGCGCGGAATTCCATCTCGGTCGGCATTTCATACTTGGCGAGCTTGTCGGCGAGAAAGGCCTTGAGCTCGTCAAAGCTGAATGCAGGTTGCCCGGGCTTGAGCGCGATGAAGGCCTTGGCCGATTGCCCGCGGTAGGCGTCGGGAATGCCGATCACGGTGACTTCGGCGACTTGCGGGTGCTCGTAGATGGCTTCCTCGATGTTACGCGGGAACACGTTGAAGCCGCCGGATAGGATCATGTCCTTCTTGCGATCAACCAGAGTGATGAAACCGTCCTGATCGATGAAACCGATGTCGCCGGTATGGAAACGGCCGCCGCGGAAGGCGTCCGCGGTCGCCTCCGGTTTGTTCCAATAGCCCTTCATGACCTGCGGACCGGTGACGCAGATCTCGCCCTTCTCGCCGACCGGCAGCACGCGCGTTCCGGTTTCGAGGTCGACGACCTCGATGAGGGTCTGCGGCGCCGGCAGCCCGACCGTACCGGCCCGCGGCGCGGCGTCGTTGATCTGCATGGTGCCGAGCGGCGCCGTTTCCGTCAGCCCGTAGCCTTCGCGCGGGGTGACGCCGGTGAGCTCGTGGAAACGCTGCAACACCTCGACCGGCAGCGGCGCACCGCCCGATGCGCACATGCGCAGCGACGACAGTGCGAATTCCTTGATCTTTGGATGATGGACCAGCGCCGTATACATGGTCGGCACCCCGGCGAAGATCGTGATCTTCTTGCGCGCGATGTCGGCGAGCACCCGATCGGCGTCGAAGCGCATATGCATGATCATCTGTGCGCCGAGGCGGACCGACAGCAGCATGATGAACGACAGCCCGAAGATGTGGAACAGCGGCAACACCACCAGCGACTTGTCGTTCTCGTTCTGGGCGCTGGCACTAGTCCAATGGTTGTAGGCGTTGAGCACCGCCGAGAAATTCGCGTGCGTGAGCATCGCCCCCTTCGGCTCGCCGGTGGTGCCGCCGGTATATTGCAGCACCGCGACCTCGTCAGCGAGCGGGCCGTGCGGGTGACGAACATAGGCGCCGTCGTTGGCGACCAGCGCGGCGAAATCGAGCTCGCGGCCCGCGCCGCCGCTGCGTTCGATCGCCGGGCCGACGAACGCGCGCACCACCGGCTCGGGCAGAAAATCTTCCAGATTGCAGACCACGAGGGTCTCGAACTTCGCCGTGCCCTTGAGCGCCGCGATTTGCGGATAGAGTGCGCCAATGCCGAGCGTCACCATCACCTCGACACCGGAATCGACGATCTGGTACTTGAGCTCGCGCGGCGCAGCCAGCGGACTGAAATTGGCGACGCGGCCGCCGGCCATGAGCACGGCGAAAAAGCAGACGACGTAATGCGGCGTGTTGGGAAGATGCAGCCCGACATTGACGCCGGGGCCGACGCCGAGCGACTGAAATCCCTTGGCGGCGCGGATCGCGAGATCGTGCAACTGCGCGAACGTCAATGTCCGATCATAGAAATCGATCGCGACCTTGGAGGGCCAGCTTGCTGCCGCCTTGTCGAGGATGCTCTCGATCGCGACCGGCGGCGGCATTGGCGCGTCCCACGACACACCCGGCGGATAGGACTTTTCCCATAAGTGAGCGGTCATCAATGATCCTCCCGGGGGCGATCCGCGTTGCGCAAGCTCGGCAGCGGCACCTTACTAGTGCTCGATCAGAGCGACATTCCCCCGATCGCTGCCGCAACTGGCGAGACCATACGAATTTTATATTCGCGTTTTTCCCGCCTTCCTGCAAGGCAGCTGTGCCGGATCGATGCCACGCGGCGTATCGCCGACTGGCGTGCCGGAGTGAATTGGCAATTGACCCGTGCTGTCGGCTTGTGGCCCATTGCGGCCCTGGCGCGACCTCTCCGACTGTTTGTTCGAATGCAGGCCAGCGCGCCGTTGCGCATGATATGCGGAGCAATCGGGTGCAGCCTCTGAAGTTCGGCGTCGGCCAATCGGTCGTGCGCAAGGAGGACGACCCGTTGCTGCGCGGCCGCGGCCGCTATGTCGCCGACACCGCGCCACGGGGCACGTTGCACGCGGTGGTGCTGCGCTCGCCGTACGCCCATGCAGCGTTTCGCGTCGATGTGGCGAAGGCGCGGGCGATGCCGGGCGTGCGGCTCGTGCTCACCGGTGCCGACACCGCCGAGCTCGGCCCGCTGCCGTGCTCGGCCGCGTTTCCGAACGCCGCCGTCGACGTGCCGCCCTATCCGATCCTGCCGCGCGACGAGCTGCGCCACGTCGGCGATGCCATTGCGTTTGTGGTCGCCGATACGCCCGATCGCGCCAAGGATGCCGCCGAGGCGATCGCGGTCGATTGGCAAGCGCGGCCGCATGTCGTCGGCATCGCTGCGGCGCTGAAGGCGGACGCGCCGCCGGTTTGGCCGCAACGCCGGAGCAATGTCGCCTTCGACGTCGCGCTCGGCGACCAGGAGGCGACCGCGCGCGCCTTCGCGCAAGCCGCGAAAATCGTGGCGCTGACGCTGGTCAATCAGCGTTTGGTGACGAATTACCTCGACACCCGCGGCGTCATCGCCGAATACGATGCGGCGGGCGACCGCTTGACGCTGACTTTGTCGAGCCAGGGCTCGCACGCCGTCCGCGACGTGCTGGCCGGCATTCTGCATGTGCCGGCACAGAAGCTCCGCGTGCTGACGCCCGATGTCGGCGGCGGTTTCGGCACCAAGCTGTTCTGCTATCGCGAATATGCGCTGGCCGCCGTCGCCGCCAAACGGCTGCGCGAGCCGGTGACTTGGATTGCGGATCGCTCCGAGCATTTCCTCGGCGATGCGCAGGGCCGCGACAACCTCACGACGGCGCGGCTGGCGCTCGACAACAGGCATCGCTTCCTCGCGCTCGACGTTGATCTCGTCGCCGACATGGGCGCTTATCTGTCGCAATTCGCGCCGTTCATTCCTTATCTCGGCGCCGGTCTGTCGCCCGGCGTCTACGATATCGCGGCCTGCCATGTCCGCGTGCGCGGCGTCTATACCAACACCGTTCCGGTCGACGCCTATCGCGGCGCCGGTCGGCCCGAGGCGGCTTACGTCATCGAGCGGCTGGTTGACGTTGCAGCGCGCGAAGTCGGGATGGCGCCCGACGCGCTGCGGCGGCGCAATTTCATCAAGCCGAGCGCGATGCCGTACCGGACGGCGACCGGCCAAAACTACGATAGCGGCGATTTCGCCGCGCATCTTCGCCGCGCGCAGGAGCTTGCCGATTGGGCCGGATTCAAAAACCGGCTGGCGCAATCGAAGAGGGCGGGCCGGCTGCGCGGCATCGGGCTTTCGACCTACGTCGAGGCCTGCGGCAGCAACGGGCCGGAGACGGCGACCGTGCAGATCGAGCGCGATGGCTCCGCCACGGTGCTGATCGGCTCGCAATCGACCGGGCAGGGCCACGCGACCGCTTACGCGCAGCTTGTCGCCGAGCATCTCGGCCTGCCGCCGGAGCGCGTCGCCGTGGTGCAGGGCGACACCGCCCGCATCGCCAGCGGCGTCGGCACCGGCGGCTCGAGCTCGATCCCCTGCGGCGGCGCTTCGCTCGATGCGGCGGCAAAAAAGCTTGCGGACAATCTCAAAGCGCTGGCCGGCGAGGCGCTGGAAGCCGGCGCCGGCGATCTGGAGATCGCCGATGGGTCGGTGCGTGTCGCCGGTACTGACCGGGCGATCTCCTTTGCCGCGCTGGCGCAACGGCCCGATGCGGGTGATCGGCTCAGAGCCGCCGACGCCTTCACGCCGCCGCAACCGACTTACCCGAACGGCACCCATATCGCGGAAGTCGAGATCGATCCGGCGACGGGAGAGACGCGCATCGTTAATTACGTCGTGGTGGATGATTTCGGCGCGACCCTCAATCCGTTGCTGCTCGCCGGCCAGGTCCATGGCGGTACCGCGCAGGGGATCGGACAGGCGCTGATGGAGCAAGCCGTCTACGATTCGGAGTCCGGCCAGCTCGTGACCGCAAGCCTCCTCGATTATGCCCTGCCGCGCGCCGCGGATGTGCCGGCCATCGCCTTCGAGACTCACAACGTGCGCTGCCTGCACAATCCGCTGGGCGTCAAAGGCGCCGGCGAGGCCGGCGCCATCGGCTCCTGCCCGGCGGTGATGAACGCCATCGTCGACGCGCTGAGGCGGAAGCTGGGCATTCTCCACCTCGATATGCCGGCAACGCCCGAACGCGTGTGGCGCGCCATCGCCGACGCCCGGCGGCGCGAGACGCTCTGACAACAAGCGCTGCGGTTTCGTGACTTTTCCCCCACGGCGTTTGACCGTATCCTCGGCGGGTTCGGAGAAACGCCGTGAATGATGGCAGCGCTCCGCTTGGGCGCCGTGCCGTCGAGAGGGGAGGCCTTTAATGATTCGTACCGTGTTTGCAGTCGCGGCCGTTGCGCTTGGCGTCACCGCCGCCATTGCCCAGCAGGACCCGATCGCCGCGCGCAAGGCGCTGATGAAGGCCAATGGCGACCAAGGCAAGATCGGCGCCGCCATGACCAAGGGCGAGGCCCCGTTCGATCTCGAGAAGGCGCATAAGGTCTTCGCCACGTTCGAGGATGCGGCGGCGAAGGCGCCGGCCCTGTTCCCGGAGAATTCGACCGATCAGCCGACGGCGGACGATCCCTACAGCGCCAGTCCCGACATCTGGCAGAACCTGGAGGACTTCAAAGCGAGATTCGCCAAATTCGGCGCCGATGCCAAGGCGGCCGATGCATCGGTGAAGGACCTGGAGTCCTTCAAAGCGGCCTTCGCCAATATCGGCAAGAACAATTGCGGCGGCTGCCACGAAAAGTATCGCCTGAAGAAGAGCTGATGATGATCCGCTCCCGCGTCGCCGCGGGAGGACTGTGAACAAAGGAACGGCGTCGCGATGCGAAAGCTTACGCTCATTGCGGCGGCCGTCGGTCTGGTCTGTGCGCTGCTCTGGGTGCTGACGATACCGGCGACGGTTCCCGCCTCGGCGCTGCCGCCGCACACGCCGGATTTCGATAACGGCAGGACCATGTTCAACATCGGCGGCTGCGCGTCCTGCCACGCCACCCCGAACAAGGATGCCGAGAAAATCGACCGCACCCGGCTCAGCGGCGGCCTTGCTCTGCAATCGCCGTTCGGCACCTTCTACGTGCCGAACATCTCGCCCGACCCCGCCGACGGCATTGGCGGGTGGAGCGAGGCGGATTTCGTCACCGCGCTGTGGAAGGGGACCTCGCACCACGGACGCCACCTTTTCCCGGCCTTCCCGTATACCTCCTATCAGCACATGGAGCTCGCCGATGTGCGCGATCTGTTTGCCTATCTGAAAACCTTGCCGCCGGTGTCGGGCCGGGCGCGCCGGCACGATCTTGCATTTCCTTTCAATGTCCGCCGCCTGGTCGGACTCTGGAAGGTGCTATATCTCCACGGCGGGCCGTTTCGACGCGATCCTTCGCAATCGCCGCAATGGAATCGCGGCGCTTATTTGGTCAACGGCCCCGGGCACTGCGCCGAATGCCACAGCCCGCGCAATTTTCTCGGCGCCATCGTCGCCAGCGAGCGCTTTGCCGGCGGGCCCAGTCCGGACGGCAAGGGCTGGGTGCCGAACATCACTCCGGTCGGGCTGCAGCATTGGTCGAAGGAGGATATCGCCTGGTCGGCAAAAGACATCGCCGGCTTCCTCGACGACGGCATGAATCCGGCCGGCGATTTCGCCGGCGGCGCGATGGTCGAGACGATCCGCAACACCTCCAAGCTCGACGCCGCCGACCGCGCGGCGATCGCCGCCTACATCGTCTCGCTGCCGCC
Source organism: Xanthobacteraceae bacterium (assembly GCA_050010955.1). Classification (GTDB taxonomy): domain Bacteria; phylum Pseudomonadota; class Alphaproteobacteria; order Rhizobiales; family Xanthobacteraceae; genus BOG-931. The sequence continues at coordinate 17,070 of JBEKJZ010000032.1, forward strand.
GCGCCAAGGCCCGAAGCCGCCGCCGAAGAAATGATATTTCAGTGCTTGATTGGCCGGACGGCAGCGGCGTCCGCAATTCATCGCGTGTTGCGAAAAGTGCCGCGGATCCTCGATTTCTCGTCCTCGGCGAGCCGGCGAAGCTTCGCGACGTCGCCCACTGCTACATCCGCAGCGCGCACAGCGACCCCAACTGATCGCAACTTGGCGAAGGTACGCGACAACGATGATGGCGTAAGGCCAAGCCGTGCCGCAATCAACGCCTTGTCGTACGGCAAGGCGATGACGCAGGGACCGTGGTCGACCGGCGCCAGCGAGGTCAGGAACTCGGCAACCCGTTGCACGCCACTCTGCGCCTTGAGCTGCTCCACCTGCAGCATCAGCAGATACACGCGCTGCGACATGGAGGCGATCATGGCCAAAGCGATGTTCGGATCTTCCCGGATGCAGTTGATGATATGATCCGCAGGTACCCGGATCACCCTAGCATCGGTGACAGCCTCGGCCGTCGCCGGGAAGCGTGCGCCGGTCAGGGCGGCCGCCTCGGCAAAACTGTCGCCCTTGGTGAAGACGTGAATGACTGCTTCTTCGCCGGATACGTTGAGCCGGTAATGCTTCGTCCAGCCGTCGATCATGATGAAGAATGCGGTCGCCGGATCGCCTTGCCGAAACAGTGTGCTGCGCGCTTTCAGCGGCACCGCGGTCGCCGGCTTTACGATATGCGCGACCGTCTCCGGCTTGAGGCCGCGGAAAAGGGCGATGCGGGTAATGATTTCAAGATCGCCGGCCGTAGGGTGCGAGGCCATGTTTCAAGTCCTCCAAAGCCCCGTAATGAGGACGTGAACGGCGCCGAGCGCGCGGGCCACGATCCGACCACTAACTTATCACCATTGCAACCGCGTCGTTGGGAAGGCTTCCAGCGAATCGATCATTTCGCCGCGCGGCGCGGACTTGGCTTGGGATCGCCGGCCGCTGAGCGCCGTGGCGCCGTGATCGCCGCGGTGATGGTTCCGGCCTAGGTTTCCGGCAAGATCCCATCGAGGAACAACTGCGCCAAGCTGTGCACCAGCGCCGCGACAACGCAAAGCGCACATAGGCCATTCCCATGGCCGACAAGGGTCGCGTTCGCTCCGCGAAGCGGCGGCTAATCTATCGCGCCGTTGCGAGCCCGGTCACCTACGCGCGCTACGACCGTACCAGCGCCGGATCGATCTACGGCATGTCGCAGTATGGGCGGCTGCAAGGGGCGAAGAGCCCGCTGCCTGGACTGGTTGTTGCCGGGAATGCGACCCACGGCGCCGGCGTCGAAGCGGCGGTGATTTCCGGCGCGTGTGCCGCCAACGCTCTTGTCCCAGGCCAGCTGGCGCGGCCGGCAGCGCAGAAACCGCGCGACCTGCCGCGCGCTGCGCTGCCGGTAGCCGCGGCGGAGTGACGGCGGCTAGATTAGCAGGCGTCGCGCGCTACGGCCCGCCGCACGCCTTGGAGGTGACAGCGACCGGAGTGTTTACAGTCTGCGCTCCGCCTGCGAGGCTTGCCTCGAAGGCTGCAGATCGCAGCTCTATTCAAAGCCGTTCTGCGAACACTGAGAGACGCGGGCCATGCGTTTTTCATCACTGACATTCATGAGCATCACGGCGCGGCCGGTTGTGCTCAAACTGAAACGGCCGGTTGTCGCGCGCATTGCCACGATCACCGACTGGCCGCTTATTCTGATCGACCTTCACACCGAGGAGGGTGTCGTCGGCCGGAGCTATCTCGAACCTTACGCCGTCAAAACAATGAAGTATTTGATACCGGCGCTTCGTGACTTCGGCGAAATGCTCAAGGGCCGCAAGGTGGCGCCGCTCGAATTGTACGAAGCCGCACGCCGGTCGCTGCATTTTGTCGGCTATCAGGGCCTGTCCATGATTGCCGTCTCCGGGTTGGACATGGCCGCTTGGGATGCTTTGGCCAAGGCGGCGGGCATGCCGCTTTGCGTTCTGCTCGGCGGTTCGGTCGGTCCGGTGAAAGCCTACAACAGCAACGGACTGTGGCTGCAGGAGCCGGAGGCGGTGGCCGCGGAAGCGATCGAGCTGCGCGACGAAGGCGGCTTTAGCGGCCTTAAGCTGCGGCTTGGCCGCGAACGAGTCCGCGACGATCTGGCGACGCTACGGGCTGTGCGCCAGGCGGTGGGCGAGGACATGCAGCTCATGGTCGACTTCAACCAGGGCCTCGATCTCGGCGAAGCCTTGCTGCGCTGCCATACCATTGACGACTTCGGTCTGGCCTGGATCGAAGAGCCGATCGTCTACGACAACCTCGACGGCTATATCCAGCTTGCCGCTGAATTGAAGACCCCGATCCAGATCGGCGAGAATTTCTACGGCCCCCGCGACCTTCACCGGGCGCTGCAGAGCAAGGCGTGCGACTACGTGATGCCGGATTTCATGCGCATCGGCGGTGTCACGGGGTGGCTCAGGTCCGCCGCGATCGCCGGGACGGCGGGTGTGCCGATCTCCACCCATCTCTATCCGGAGGTGGCCGCTCACGTGATGCGGGTCACGGAAACCGCGCATTGGCTTGAATGGCAGGATTGGGCCGATCCTATTTTGCAGAAGCCATACGACATCAAGGATGGCCTCATTCATATTCCCGACGTGCCCGGCATTGGCCTGGAATGGAATGAGGACGCGGTGAAGGCGAACCGAGCCGATATCTGAGCGCGATATCGACCGGCGCTTTGCAGCCGCTGCAGCGCTACGGCCCGCCGAACGCCTTGAAGGTGATGATGGTTCGCGTGTCGGCGACGCCGGGGATGGTTTGCACCTTCTCGGCGATGAAGTGGCCGATGTCGGCGGTCGGCTCGACGTAGAATTTCACCAGCAAGTCGAAGTCGCCGGCAGTCGAATAGATTTCCGAGGCGATCTCGGCGTCCGCCAGCCGGTTGGCCACCTCGTAGGACTTGCCGAGCTGGCACTTGATCTGCACGAAGAAGGGAACCATGCGCACCTCCGGATGGCGGTAGACTAGAGCCTTATGGGGTCGGATGGAATGACAACCGACGCCCTCTTCGCGGTATCGTCTGTGCAAACTCATTCTAAAGGTGAGATACCTTGAACCCAATCGATCTCCGCCTCTATGCCATCGTCGATGCCGAGCGGGCCGGCGGGCACGCGCTCGCCGATCTGGCGCGCCGGGTAGCCGAGGGCGGCGCCACTTTGGTGCAGTTGCGCGATAAGCGCAGCGAAACGCGGGCCATGATCGATGCGGCGCGAGCGATCAAGGCGGCGCTGGCGCCGTTGGCGATCAAGTTCGTGGTCAACGATCGCGTCGACGTGGCGCTCGCTGTCGGCGCCGACGGCGTGCATATCGGAGCGGACGACATCACGGCCGAGGATGCGCGGGCGTTGCTCGGTCCCGACGCGATCATCGGGCTGTCGATCAAGACCGTCGAGCAAGCTGCGGCGGCGCCGGTCGAGCTCATCGACTATGCCGGCATCGGCGGCGTCTACGCGACCACCTCGAAAGAGCAGACAAGCGCGCCGATCGGCCCGGAAGGATTCACCCGCATCGCCGAGGCGCTGCGCCGCCGCGCTCCGCGCCTGCCGCTTTGCGGCATCGCCGGCATCGATGCCGGCACCGCTGCCGCCGTCATTGCGGCCGGCGCCGACGGCGTCGCGGTCATCTCGGCATTATCACTCGCGCCTGATCCGGCCGCTGCGGCACGCGGCTTGCGCGACATTGTGGATGCCATACTGGCGAAGCGGGGGACATAACGACGACGAAAGCTATAGCTTCATGTCTTTTTAGTTTTGTGTACTTTCGCTCGAGTACCCGCAGGCGCTTTCTTCTTCTTTTTTGTCTGATTGTAATCAACAGCGGCATGGATGAGATTTTTTAGAGCACGCTCATTAAGCTTATCACCCTCGAAAAAATCGATCGCTCGTCTCATGTTGCCTTCGAGACCAGCGTTGAAGAGCTTGTCAGCATCCGGGAGGCTCGCCCCGTGGGCAAAGGTAAGCTTCACCTTCTCTTTGTGGGCGTTGGCGACCGCGATTATTCCGTCGCGAGACCACACCGGGCTTCCCATCCACTTCCATTCCTCGATTATCTCCCGGTCGGCCTCAAGGATGCTCTTGCGGATGCTGGCGAACGTCTTGCCACGCCAGTCCGTGAGTTCCGCGATCAGCTGGTCAATACGTTCCGATGGGTTCATTGGATCTTTATGCCTCGAATTCTGATCCCGTTTCATTATCGGTGATTTTATCGGAAAACCGGTTGCCGCTTTTTCGGATCATGCTCTATTGCACCAGGACGTTTGAGAACTGCCAGGGGTCGTCGCGATCGATGTTTTCCGGAAACAATACGCCGCGGCCGTCGGCGGGTGTCCAGTCGGTGTAGCGGCCGACCACCGGGCCGAGATACGGTCGCTGGATTTCCAGGCAGCGCCGGAAATCCATCTCGTCGGCTTCAACGATGCCGCGGCCGGGATTTTCCAGCATCCAGACGATGCCGGCGAGCACCGCCGACGTCACCTGCAAGCCGGTGGCGTTCTGGTAGGGCGCGAGCCGCCGCGTCTCCTCGATGGAAAGCTGCGAGCCGTACCAATAGGCATTGCGGGCGTGGCCGTAGAGGAGGACGCCGAGTTCGTCGATGCCGTCGACGATTTCCCGCTCGTCCAGAATCTTCCACTCCGGCTGCGGCTGCCAGGCGGCCCCCGCCATTTCGTGCACCGACAACACGGCATCGTCGCAGGGGTGGTAGGCGTAGTGGCAGGTCGGCCGATAGAGGACTTTGCCGTCCTCGCGCAGCGTAAAATAGTCGGCGATCGAGATCGACTCGTTGTGCGTGATCATGAAGGCATGCTGCGCCCGCGCGGTCGGCGTCCAGGAGCGCACCCGGGTCGCGGCGCCGGGCTGCGCCAGGTAAATCGCGGCATCGCAGCCGAAATCATGCCGGCTCGCGTTCGGCGGCATGCTCTTCTCGTGCGTTCCCCAGCCGAGCTCCGACGGCTGCAGGCCCTCGGCGCAAAAGCCCTCGACCGACCAGGTGTTGACGAACATGCCGCGCGGCTTCGGATAACGCGCGCGCTGGGTGTCGCGCTCGGCGATGTGGATGCCCTTGACGCCGGCACGCTGCATCAGTCGCGCCCAGTCGGCGCGAGTGTCGGGCTCGTCGAAAGCGAGGCCGGTCGCGGCGGCGACGTCGAGGAGCGCCTGTTTGACGAACCACGACGCCATCCCGGGATTGGCGCCGCAGCAGCTCACGGCGGTGATGCCGCCGGGCCGGCGGCGACGCAGCGCCAAAACCCGTTCGCGCAGCGCGTAGTTTGAACGCTGCGAGATTGACAGATGGGGATCGGTATAGAGCCCGGGCCACGGCTCGACCACCGTGTCGATGTAAAAGGCATCGAGATCCTTGGCGAACTCTATCAGATCGACCGAGGAGGTATCGACCGACAGATTGACGATCATGCCGCGGCCCGGCCCTGTGGTGAGCAGCGGGGTGAGCACGTCGCGGTAGTTTTCCTTGGTGATTGCCGCATTGATGAAGCGCAGCTGCCGCTCGTCGAGCAGACGGCGATCCGCGTCCTCCGGTGCGATCACGGCGAATTTCTCCCGATCGAAGGCGAGGTGGCGCTCAAGTAGCGGCAGCGTGCCTTTGCCGATCGAGCCGAAACCGATCATCACGATCGGACCGTCGAAGCGCGCATGAACGGGCCAAGCGGTCTCCGGTTTGGTCATGGCATGCATGGTTGCTCCTTCAGCCGTTCGGCTGCCGCCACGCCATGTGTCGCACGGCGCGCTCAGATATGAAACGTCTTCAGCGGCGCAAAGCCGTTGAAGGCGATGGCGGAATAGGTCGCGGTATAGGCGCCGGTGCCCTCGATCAAGAGCTTGTCCCCGATCTCTAGCGAGACCGGCAGCAGATAGGGCTCTCTCTCGTACATCACGTCGGCCGAGTCGCAGGTCGGGCCGGCCAGCACGCAGGGGCCGACCTCGCCGTCGCGACGGTCGCGCGGCGTGCGGATCGGATAGCGGATCGATTCGTCCATGGTTTCGGCGAGACCGCCGAATTTGCCGATGTCGAGATAGACCCAGCGCACGTCGTCGTTCTCGCTCTTCTTCGACACCAGCACGACTTCGGCCTCGATCACGCCGGCATTGCCGACCATGCCGCGGCCCGGCTCGATGATGGTCTCCGGAATGCGGTTGCCGAAGTGCCGCCGCAACGCGCGGAAGATCGCCGCGCCGTAGGTCTTCACCGTCGGCACGTTCTTCAGGTACCTGGTCGGGAAGCCGCCGCCCAGATTGACCATCGACAGCGTCATGCCGCGCTCGCCGCAGTCGCGGAACACCGCGGCGGCCGACGCTAACGCCCGGTCCCAGGCTTGCGGATTGCGCTGCTGCGAGCCGACGTGGAACGAGATGCCGTAAGGGTCGAGGCCGAGCCGGTGCGCGGCTTCCAGCACGTCGACCGCCATCGCCGGCTCGCAGCCGAACTTGCGCGACAGCGGCCACTCGGCGCCGGCGCAGTCGGAGAGGATCCGGCAGAACACGCGGACGCCTGGCGCCGCACGCGCGATCTTCTCGACCTCGGCTTGGCAATCGACCGCGAACAGGCGGACGCCGAGTTCGTAGGCGCGTGCGATGTCGCGCTCCTTCTTGATGGTGTTGCCGTAGGAGATGCGGTCGGCCGCGGCGCCGGCGGCCAGCACCAGCTCGATCTCGGGCAGCGAAGCGGCATCGAAGCAGGAGCCGAGCCCGGCCAGGAGCGACAGCACCTCCGGCGCCGGATTGGCCTTCACGGCGTAGAACACCCGCGTGTCGGGCAGCGCCTTGGCGAAGGTTAGATAATTTTCGCGGACGACATCGAGATCGACGACCAGGCAGGGCCCGTCGTCCTGATGGTTTTCCCGGCGGCTGCGCAGGAAATCGCTGATGCGCGTGGTCATGGCGCTCTCCTCACAAGGTTCAATGAGCCTTGCGGCTCGGATTGAAATTCGGGCGCGATCACCAATCGCCCGGCGTCAGCGGGTGAAGATCGGCGCCTTGCCGTGCGGTGGAGACACGGACGAAGGCGGCGGGTTCCTCGACCCGAGATGCTGCCTTGGCTTGGAGCGGGATGACCCGTTCCGCACGGCCGGCAAGGATGAACAAGCCTCTTCGGTGCCGACCTTTGGAGGGCCGACGAGACCAGAGAAGCCCGCTCCGTCGTTGCTTTAAGCCGCGTCCCCCGTTGAGCGCGGGGTGCGCCGGTTTCGCCTCCGGCTGCCGGTTAAGTGGTTCGGAGCTCAGGCGGCCGAAACTCTTTCAGCGAGTCTCGGCGTTTGCTCCGGGCGGCTGTCCGGCCTCTTGTCCGGATGCCCACCAACCGACACGCGGCCACAGGCACGTGCGAAATTGGGCGAACGGCAAATAGGCGCAGCGGCCGCGCGATGCAAGGATTTTTTGTTGCGGCGACAATTTTTTCCGTTGGCGGCGTAAATGCGGCGCCAACTCAGCGACGGCGTCGGGTGAAGCGCGGGAGCCTTATCGGCGTAGGTCGCTAAGGCGGAAGCGACTAAGATCGTGCTTGTCGAAGCCCACGCGGCACCGCAGCATGGGCAGGGAGACTTGGAGGATGAGCGTTCCCATCGCCTTGACCATCGCCGGCTCGGATTCGAGCGGCGGCGCCGGCATCGAAGCGGACCTGAAAACCTTTTCCGCGCTCGGGGTCTATGGCGCCTGCGCCATCACCGCGGTCACCGCGCAGAACACCACGGGCGTGTTCGCCATCCACGACGTGCCCGCCGATGTCATCGCCGCGCAGATCGATGCCGTGTTCGCCGATCTCGACATCGGCGCGGTCAAGATCGGCATGCTCGCCACTGCGTCGGCGATCGACGCCGTCGCCGCCGCGCTCGATCGCTATCGCCCCCGCAATGTCGTGCTCGATCCGGTCATGATCGCGAGCTCGGGCGAGCGCTTGCTGCGCGAGGATGCGCTCGGCGCTTTGCGCGGCCTGATCCGGCGCGCGCGCGTCATCACGCCGAATCTGCCGGAAGCCGCGGCGCTGCTCGATGCGCCGCCGGCGCGCGACGGAGCCGAGATGCGCGGCCAAGCGGAAAAACTGCTCGCGCGCGGCGCCGGCGCGGTGCTGATCAAGGGCGGTCACGCGAGCGGACCGGAAAGCGTCGACCTTTTGGTCGAAGCCGGCGGATGTCTGCGGCTGGCCGCGCCGCGCGTCGTCACCAAAAACACCCACGGCACCGGCTGCACGCTCGCCTCCGCCTTGGCCGCCGGACTTGCCAAAGGGCTTTCGCTCGACGAGGCGGCGAGGCAAGCCAAGAGCTATGTGAGCGCCGCGCTTGCCGCGGCGGATCGGTTGGCGATCGGTGCGGGCCGCGGCCCGCTGCATCATTTTCACGCCTGGTGGTGAGGCGCGACAGCCAACAGAGGCTTTCGACGAGGCCGGAAAATTGCTACCGCTTAAGATGTGCTTCGGGTTCGGCGGGGGGCCTGCGGCGGAGACCACGATCATGCCTGCCTTGCTCGGCTTGATGGCGGCGCTGGCGATGCTGCTGGCGGCCGGCCAGGCATTCGCGACGGAATATGAGGTCACCAACAAATCCGCTGTCGTCTACGCCGAGCACGATGGCACCAAGCTTACCGGTGATCTCTATTTGCCCAAGGGTCGCGCCAAGGCGCCGCTGCTCGTGGCGGTCCCCGGCGGCGGGTGGCAAGCCGGCAGCAGCCGGTATTACTGGTACTGGGGCCTGTTCCTCGCCCGCAACGGCTATGCGGTGTTTGCGATCGATTACCGGACGGGCAAGGCCGGCGCCTATCCCGCCGCCGTGTACGACGCCAAGGCGGCTGTTCAGTTCATGCGCGCCAAGGCCGCCGACTTCGACATCGACCCGGACCGCATCGGCCTCATGGGTGCTTCCTCCGGCGGCCAGCTCGCGGCGCTCATCGCGCTTGCCGGCGACCAGTACACGAGCGCCTACCGCGACGATGCCAACGCCGCCGTTGCCGCCGACGTCAAGGCCGTGGTCGTCTTCTACGGCGTTTTCGACATGCTGGCGCAGTGGACCCACGAACAGATCGCGCACCCGCACGACAATTTGGTGGAAAAATTCCTCGGCGCTTCGCCGATGCAGAACCGGCGCATCTATTTCGAAGCCTCGCCGATCAGCTACGCGACCACGGATCATAACCGCGTGCGCTTTCTGCTGATTCACGGCACCGACGATGACGTCGTCGATCCGGCGAGCCAGTCGGGCGCCTTCATGACGGCGCTCGGTCAAGCCGGCTTCTTTGTCCGCCGCATCGTCATTCCCGGCGCCGGGCATTTCTGGACGAGCGACCCGTTCGAAAGCGAACCGCGCAGCTACAACGCGTTGACAGTGCCGCGGCTATTGCGGTTTCTGGAGAGCTCGCTGTGACCTTGCAACGAAGGCGGCGCAACCGGCCAAGGCCCAGGCGCCGCCATAACACTGGGAGGAATGATCATGTTGAAATCAGTCGCGATCACGGGCGCGGTTTTACTCGCCGTCATCGCCGTGGTGCTGCTGCCGATGCTCAGCCACGAGGCGGCGGCGCAATCCGGGCCGCTCCTCATCAATGCGGTCGAATACGACATCGTGCCCGGCCAGGTCGACAACTTCCTTGCAGCGCTCAAGGAGAACGGCGCGGCGTCGGTGAAGGAGCCGGGTTGCCGCGAGTTTGACATTGCGGTCTCGCAAAAGGACCCGAATCACGTCTTGATAGTCGAGGTCTACAACGATGCCGCGGCCGCGCAAGCGCACCGTGAGACCGATCATTTCAAGAAATATGCGGCGACCACCAAAGACATGATCGCCAAGCGTGAAGTCAGATCCTTTTTGTCAATCGCGATGAATATTAAGGGCATGTGACCGGCCCGCACCTCATCGTGAAAAACAGGACCGTAAAAAAGCGCGGTGTCGTCGGTGTCGTCGGTCTCGGCATCATGGGCGGCGCCTTCGCGCAGCATCTCCGCGCCGCCGGCCGGCGCGTCATCGGCTACGACATCGCCGCGGCGCGCCGCCGCGCGCTCAAGCACGCGGGCGTCGAGATCGCCGCCGATGCCGGCGAGCTGGCGCGGGCGGCGCGGATCATCATTTTGAGCCTGCCCAGCCCCGGCGCGCTCGCCGCGACGGTAGACGCGATCGTCAGGGCCGGCGTGCCGCGCCGCGTGGTGATCGAAGCGTCGACCTTCGCGCTCGCAGACAAGGCCGCCGCCGCAGCGGCCTTGCGCAAGGCCGGGCACATCCTGCTCGACTGCCCGGTGAGCGGCACCGGTGCGCAGGCCAAGGTCAAGGACATCATCGTCTATGCCTCGGGTGGCGCCGCCGAGATCAGGCGGCTACGCCCATTGTTCGCCGCGTTCAGCCGCGCCGTGCACGATGTCGGCGAGTTCGGCAACGGCAGCCGCATGAAATACGTCGCCAATCTTCTGGTCGCCATCCACAACGTGGCGAGCGCCGAGGCGATGGTCTTAGGCATCAAGGCCGGGCTGCCGCCGCAGCTTATCTACGACTTGGTCAAGGCCGGCGCCGCCAATTCGCGCGTGTTCGAGCTGCGCGCGCCGATGATGGTGAAGGACCGCTACGACGATCCGACGATGACGATCTCAGTCTGGCAGAAGGACATGGACGTCATCGGCGGTTTTGCGCAAGCGCTCGGCGCGCCGACGCCATTGTTCACGGCCACGTTGCCGATCTATGCCGCGGCGATGTCGACCGGCCACGCCGGCGACGATACCGCCGCCGTCTGCGCCGTGCTCGAAGCGATGGCGGGGATCAAGCGCGGCAGAGCGAAGGCGCGGCGCGGGAACAGGCGATCGAGATCGGTCGATCCGCCGGCAGCGACGGGGTTGTCTTGATCTCGCCGGCGCGCTCGCGGACGATCAGCCTATGACGCCTTTGGTAGGAGTTCCGCAATCCGCTCCTCGGTGATGCCGCGCTCCCGCAAAATGGTCGCGCCGTGCTCGCCGATCTTTGGGGCCGGCGTTGCGACCGCTTTTTCAATGCCAGCGATCCACAGCGGGCTGCTGACGGTGTGGCCGCCGCCTTGCAGCGGCACGATTACGCCATTCTCCCGCATTGGCCGGTCGTGAACAGCTTCACTGGGTCGAGCCACCAATGCCACTACAAAGCCCTTCGCCTCGAGAAGACGCATCCAATCCTCGGCATTGCGCTGGAGAAAAATCTCGTCCAGCAGTGCAACCAAGGCGCGGGCATTCTTGATCCTGGCCGGGCGGTTGGCGAAGAGCGGGTCATGGGCGAGGTCCGGTCGCCCGATGGTCTCGGCAAAACGCGGCCAGAGCTTGACGTCCTGCGCGACGCTGATGGCGAGAATGAGCCACCGATCGTCACCGCAACGGTAGTGGTTCGAGAGCGCATTGAGGGCTTCGGTGCGCGGCGGCCGCGGAATGAAGCGGGCGCCGTCGAGACCGGCCTGGACGAAGCAGGCGCTTGCCCAGACGCCGCTCGCCAGGAGCGAGCTGCCGACCAGAGCGCCTTTGCCGGTGCGCTCGCGATGGAAAAGCGCGGTGACAATCGCGCCATAGAGCGCTAACGCCGTCGGATGGTCGCCCATGCCGGGAATCGACCGCGCCGGCAAGCTTCGCGCGTCAGGCCGAACTTGGTCCATCAGACCTGAGCGCGCCCACCATGCCGTGGAGTCGAAACCCGGCTTGTTCGCCTCGGCGCCGTGCTCGCCATAAGCGGTGAGTGACGCGTAGATGAGCCGCTCGTTTATGTGCGACAGCTGGTTGAACGCGATACCGAGACGATGCCGGACCGCCGGCGGATAGTTTGTGATGAACACATCGGTATCGACAATGAGATCGTGGACGATCTCGCGCGCCTCCGGACGTTTGAGATCGAGGGCCAGACTGCGTTTGTTGCGATCATCTACCGTCCAACAGTAGTCCCTGTCGCTGATCGGCATGCCCGGCAGGAAGGAAACGCCGCGGTAGGCATCGCCCTCGCCGGGAGGCTCGATTTTGATCACGTCCGCACCGAAATCGGCCATGATGGTGGCTGCGGCGGGAGCCGCTATGAAGCTCGCGGCGTCGAGCACCTTGAGTCCGGAGAAAACACCTGGCTTGCTCACCGAAGCTCCTTCCTTGATCGCCGAAGCGAGCGCTCGCGCGCGCCGAGGCAAACGGGCCGGCGTGCATTAGAGCCTGATGATCTTGGACTGCTCAAGGCCGGGTTACCGCCGCAGCTGATCCAGGAGAAACCGCGCAGCAGATTGCTGCCGCCCATCGTCACAGCGCCAGTGTGAGGTTTTGCCTTACATTTATCCAGTATTGCCTGCTACCGGCGAAACCAATTATCCCTGCCGGGCCTCCGGCAAAGCCAATTACGCAGCAAGAGCGAAACAGAGCGATGGTGCGGCGCCGCATCTCTGAACAGCCGATGTCCCGGCTCGCGATCTGGGCGCGGCGCAC
>JBEKJZ010000033.1:0-27670 GCA_050010955.1 Xanthobacteraceae bacterium
GTCGACGGTGATGTCGAAGTCGAAGCCGTCGCGCCGCGCCCGGTATTGCACCGGGTCGACGATGCGCAACGAGGCGTTGATGCCGAGCACGCCGAGATTCTTGATGAACGGCATGTGGTGCGACTCGAACGTCGGCTCGTCGATCAGGAATTCGATGGTGATGGGCTCGCCGCTCGGCAACACGCGCTTGCCGTCCTTGATGACGCAGCCGGCGTCCTTGAGGAGCTGCGAGGCCTTGCGTAACAGCGCGCGGTCCGCTCCGGAGCCGTCCGACACCGGCGGCAGGTAGGGCTCGCCGAACACCTCCTCTGCAACACGCCCGCGGAACGGCTTAAGCAGTTTAAGCTCCTCGGCGTCGGGCTTGCCCACCGCCATCATGTTCGAATTCTGAAATACCGACACGGTGCGTTCATAGGAGCCGTACATGATGGTCTTGTTGGTCCATTCGAAGTCGAAGGCGTTGCAGAGCGCCTCGCGCAGTCGCGGATCGGCGAACTTTGCCCGCCGCGTATTGATGAACCAGCCCTGCGCGCCCGACGGCGTGTCGTCCGGCAAGATGTCCTTCTTGACGCGGCCGTCCTTCAGGGCCGGGAAATCGTAGCGCGTCGCCCAGGTGCGCGAGGTGAACTCCTCGCGAAACAGATAGCTCCCGGCGGTAAATCCTTCGAAACCGACGTCGCGGTCGCGGTAATATTCGAAGCGCACGATGTCGAAATTGTCGTGGCCGCGGGCGACCGGCAGGTCGGCGCCCCACCAATCCTTGACGCGCTCATATTCGATGTAGCGGCCGGCCTCGAAACGGCCGACCTTGTAGGCGCCGGAGCCGAGCGGCACGTCGAGGGTGGATTGGTCGAACGGCTTCTTCGCATAATAGGCGCGCGAAAAGATCGGCAGCCCGGCGACCAGGAGTGGCACGTCGCGGGCGCGTTGCGGCGCGAAGCTGGCGGTGACGCTCGCATCGTCGTCCGCCTCGGCGCCGATAAAATCGCGCAGCGACTGGGTGATCAGCGGATGGCCCTTCGCTTTGAGGATATTGAGCGAGAAGGCGACGTCATGGGCGGTAAGCCGCGATCCGTCGTGAAATTTGGCCTGGGGCCGAATGAAGAAACGATAGGAGAGACCGTCAACCATGCGCCGAACCTTCTCGGCGGCGAGGCCGTACATGGCGTCGGGCTCGTCGCCGCTGCGCACCATCAGCGTGGCGAAGGTCAGCTCCATGCCCTGCGCCGCGTCGCCCCTGAGGATGTAGCTGTTGAGTGAGTTGAAGGTCAGGAAGTTCTGATTGTATTGCCGATCCGGTCCGATCTGCGAAAACGTGCCGCCCTTCGGCGCATCGGGATCGACGTAACGGAAGTGATGAAAGTCGGCCGGGTAAGCGAGATCGCCGAATGCCGAAAGGCCGTGGGATTCAATGTCCGTGTCGGCGCAGGCAGAGGAAGCAGCCGACGCGCCGATTGCGGCAACGCTGCCGACAATGAAGTGGCGCCGCGACAGACTGCTCCCTCGCCCCTTGAGAGGGAGGGTCGGGGTCATCCCGTCGCGCTTGCGCGACGCGGACCCCGGGGAGAGGGGTTGAAGAAATCGAGGTTTCATCAATCTAATGGTAACGACCCCCCTCCCGGCTCGCTTCGCGAACCGACCTCCCCCTCAAGGGGGGAGGTAACATCGATGCGGATGGCGCCGCTATTCACTGCCGGCTTCCCGTCTTCGCTGCTTTTTCGGCATCCCACCACCACACGGTCGGGAACCCGGACATGCCGTATTTCGGCAGCGGATCGGGATGGCTGAAGCGGTCCCAGCGCGCGCTGCGTATTTTGCCATAGAACCATTGTGGCACGACGTAATGATTACACAGCAGGACACGGTCGAGCGCTCTGGTGGCGGCGACCAGATCGGGCCGGCTCTTGGCGAAGATGACCTGATCGATCATGGCGTCGACGGCCGGGTTCCTGATGCCGATCAGGTTGAGTGAGCCCGGCTGACCGGCGGCTTGCGAGCCCCAATAGCCGCGCTGCTCGTTGCCGGGCGATAGCGATTCGCCCCAGGAATAGGTGATGATGTCGAAATCCCAGTTGCGCAGCCGGTTCTCGTATTGCGCGTCATCGACGGTGCGCACCGTCACGGTGACACCGAGGCGATCGAGCGAAGGCTTGTAGAACAAAAACACGCGCTCGAAGCTCGGATCGTCGGCGAGGAATTCGACCGCAAATGGCTCGCCGGTCTTGCCGTCGACCAGCCTTTCGTTGCGCACTTCGTAGCCGGCTTCCTTGAACAGCCGCACCGCCTCGCGCAGATTGCCGCGCACGGCTTGCGGATTGCCGCCGACCGGATTGGAATAGGGCGTGGTAAAGACTTCGGGAGGAACCTTGTCGCGCACTGTCTGCAGAATTTCCAGCTCGCGGCCGGCCGGCAGACCGCTCGACGCCAGTTCGGTGCCCTGAAAATAGCTGGTGATGCGCCTATACTGGCCGAAGAAAATCTGCTTGTTCATCTCCTCGAAATCGAACGCGTAATTGAAGGCGAGCCGCACCCGCGCATCCTGGTATTTGCCGCGGCGGATGTTGAAGGCGAACGCCTGCATCGAGCCGAAATTGTTGATCGAAAATTCCTCGAGGATCACGCGTTTCTCGTTGACCGCGGGGAAATCGTAAGCCGTGGCCCAGTTCTTGGCGCTGTTCTCGTTGCGCCAATCGATAGTGTCGCCCTTGAACGCCTCGAGCGCGACCGTGCTGTCGCGAAAGTATTCGAACCGCAGCTCGTCGAAATTGGCGCCGCCGACATTGACGTTGAGGTCCTTGCTCCAATGGTCCTTCACGCGCTGGTAGACGATGTTGCGGCCCGGCGAGAACTCCTTGATGCGGTAGCTGCCGGAGCCGAGCGGCGGCTCGAGCGTGGTGGCGCCGATGTCGCGCTTGGTTCCGCTGTTATCGGGGCCTTCCCACCAATGCTTGGGCAGGACGGTGAGCTGGCCGACGATCTGCGGCAGTTCGCGATTGCCGGGCGAGTCGAAGCTGAAGGTGATGTCGCGATCGCCGGTTTTTTCGACTTTGGCGACGTGGCGATAATAGGCGGCGAATTGCGGACTGTATTTCTTGAAAGCGTAGAAGGAGAAGATCGCGTCCTCGGGCGTGACCGGCTTGCCGTCGTGAAATTTTGCTTCGGCGCGCAGCCGGTAGGAGGCCGAGGAGAAATCGTCCGGATAGCTGACGGCTTCGGCGAGCAGGCCGTATTCGCTGGAAACCTCGTCGAGGCTTTGCACCAGGAGAGTCTCGTAGATGAAGTCGATGCCGATCGCCAGTGTGCCTTTCACGCCGGCGACCGCTCTGTTGAAATTGTCGTAGGTGCCGAGCGCGATCTGCCGCGCCGCGCCGCCTTTCGGCGCGTCGGCACGAACGTAGTCGAATTGCTTGAAGCCGGTCGGATATTTGAGGTCGCCGAACAGCGAAAGGCCGTGCCGCCAGACCCGTTCCTGCGCCTGCGCGGGATTTGTCCAAGGGGGAAGCGGCAGCCGCCGGGCGGCGAGCGCGAGCAGGGCGGACGTGAGCAGGGATCGGCGATTCACGAAGAACTCCAATGTGGCTTGCGCGTCGCGAGCAGCCGATGCCGCGCGCCAGCGATCAGCGGTGGTGATTATGTGTTTTTCAATTGCGGCGCCAGCATGCCGGCGAGCGCCGCGACGAAATGCACTTCACATCCCCGTGGGTCCGCGGGGGAGCGGCACGGCGTTAACGGCCTATTGCGCCTTCGGCGCCGGAGCCGGCGCGTTGGGTTGTGCTGGCGCGGCGCCGGCCGCCGGCGGGTTCGCCGGGGCGGCGGCGGGCGGCGGGGCCGAGGCGCTGGGTGCCGAAGTAGCGGCGGGGGCGCCCGCGCTTTTCGCGGTCGGCAGCGGCAGCGGGTGAGGGGAGAGCGTATTGAGGTAGGCAATGACGTCGGCGCGTTGCTTCTCGTTGGCGATGCCGGCGAATGTCATCGCCGTGCCGGGAACGTCGGCGCGCGGATCGGTGAGCCACTTGTTCAGCGCGTCGAACGTCCAGGTGCCCCCCTTGGCCTTCAGCGCGGCTGAGTATTTAAAGCTCGCCACGGATGCGACCGTGCGGCCGACGACGCCATAGAGATCGGGACCGACCTTGGGGCCTTGCCCCTCCTGCAGGTTGTGGCAAATCGTGCACTGCTTGGCGATCTGGGTGCCGCGCTCCGGGGAAGCAGTCGCGAGCAGGGTGTCGAACGGTTCTGCCGGCGCCGCTTTGGCCTGCTGCTGGCCGGCCGGTCGCTCCTGTTTGACGGCAATCTCATAGCCGGGTTTGGCCGGAACCGGCGGGCTGAAGATCGCTCCCGAGGCAATATGCACGGCAAGCAGAATGAGGCAGGTCCCCAGCACGGCGCCGAGAATCTTGTTGATTTCGAACGAATTCATCGCTGAATGGCTCCGCAGCGGCAGAGGAGGGCGACGCAGAAATAGCCGGTTTGCCGCGCGTGTTGCAACCCGTATCAGCGCGCGAGCGCTGGCGGACCGGGAGACGAGGGCTCGCTTGAGCGATGGCTGACGTTCTTATTGTCATTCCTGCCCGCATGGCTTCGACCCGCCTGCCGGGCAAACCGCTCGCCGACATCGCCGGCGAGCCGATGATCGTGCATGTGCTGCGGCGCGCCGAAGCCGCCGCCATCGGCCCGGTTGTGGTGGCGACCGATTCGCCGGAGATCGAAGCGGTGGTGCACAAGTCCGGCGGACGCGCGGTGATGACCAGCGCCGACCATGCCTCCGGCTCCGACCGTATTTACGAAGCGCTCGGCAAGCTCGATCCGGACCGCCGCGCGGCGATCGTCGTCAACGTCCAGTGCGATTTCCCAACGCTCAAACCATCCGAAATCGCGGCGGCTTTGACGCCGCTCGCCGACAAGGACGTCGACATCGGCACGCTGGCGGCCGAAATCACCAGAGCGGAGGAGCGCGACGACCCCGGCGTGGTTAAGGCGGTCGGCACGCCGGTGGCGCCGTCGCGGTTGCGCGCGCTGTATTTTACCCGCGCTACCGCCCCTTCGGGCGACGGGCCACTCTACCATCACATCGGGCTCTACGCCTTTCGGCGCGCCGCTTTGCAGCGCTTTGTGACGCTGCCGCCGTCGCCACTGGAACAGCGGGAAAAGCTCGAGCAGCTGCGCGCGCTCGAAGCCGGCATGCGCATCGACGTGGCCATCATCGACAGCGTGCCAATCGGCGTTAATACGCCAGAGGATTTGGCTCGCGCCCGCGCCGTGCTATCGGGACGGTCATGAGCAGACGCAGAAAGATCGCGTTCCAGGGCGAGTTGGGCGCCAACTCGCACATCGCCTGCAACGAGGCCTATCCGGGCTACCAGCCGCTGCCGTGTTCGACCTTCGAGGACGCCTTCGCCGCGGTGCGCGACGGCCGGGCCGACCTCGCCATGATCCCGATCGATAACTCAGTGGCCGGCCGCGTGGCGGATATCCATCATCTGATGCCGCAGTCCAAGCTGCATATCGTGGCGGAGTGGTTTCTGCCGGTGCAGCATCAATTGATGGCGCCAAAAGGCGCGGCATTGAAGACCATCAGGACGGTCGAGAGCCACATCCATGCGCTGGGCCAGTGCCGCAACATCATCCGCGCGCTCGGCGTCAAGGCGGTGGTCGCCGCCGACACCGCCGGCGCCGCCCGCGAAGTGGCGGAGGCGGGCGACATCTCGCGCGCGGCGCTGGCGACCAAGCTGGCGGCGAAGATCTATCGCCTGCGCATCCTGAAAAAGGACGTCGCCGACGCCAAGCACAACACCACGCGCTTTGTCGTGCTGGCGCGCAAGCCGAGCTGGGCAAGCCGCAAGGACCGCCAGGTGATCACCACGTTCGTGTTCCAGGTGCGCAACATTCCGGCCGCGCTGTACAAGGCGCTGGGCGGTTTCGCCACCAACGGCATCAACATGACCAAGCTCGAAAGCTACATGGTCAACGGCAGCTTCGCCGCCACCCAGTTCTACGCCGACGTGCAGGGCCATCCGAAGGATCGCGGGCTGGCGCTGGCGCTCGAAGAGCTGGAATTCGTCTCGCAGCCGAAGACATTGAAGATCCTCGGCGTCTACCCGGCGCACGCCTTCCGCGAGACGTTCAAATAGCGCATGATCGCCAAATACCGGCATCGGTTCTTGGATGAGATCGTGCTCGAATAAAAAGCCGGAGGCCGCACGCGGCGGCGCAGTTCGGCGGTAATGGTGGGGGATGCGCGATGAGCGATGGCGAGGCGAAGATCCGGCGGACGCTGCATTTGCGGTTCACGTATCCGGGCGCGGATTCCGAGCAGCTTGCGGCGCTGATGCGGGCCTCGGCGCCGTTCTATCAGCTGTTCGGCAACGCTCAGCTCAAGCTCTTACGCAACGCCGACGATCCGGGAAAATTCATCCAGGTGATCGAATACGAAACCCCGGCATCCTTCGAGCTCAATCGCCAATCGATTGCCGCCGACATGCGTATGCAGACCTTTCTCCAGGCCTGGCGGGCGATGCTGCCGGGCGGCCTGGAGATCGACGTCTATCAAGAGGTGTGAATCGGAAGACAGAGGACAGACGACGTCGGGCGGATGAATCTTTCTGTCGTCTGTCATCCGGCGTCTGCCGTCGGCTCCTAAATCGTCTGATTATATTCGCCGACTTCCTTGTGGGTGCGCAGCACGGCGTCGATGGCCTTGAACATCTCGCGCATGCGCGCTTCCGACACCGGGCTTTCGACCACGACGACCAGTTCCGGCTTGTTGGAGGAGGCGCGAACGAGGCCCCAGGTGCCGTCCTCGACCGTCACCCGCACGCCGTTGACGGTGACGAGGTCGCGGATCGGCTGGCCGGCGACTATGCCGCCCTTCTTCTTCACGGCCTCGAAATGCTTCACCACGGCATCGGCTATTGCGTACTTTTCCTCGTCGGCGCAGTGCGGCGACATGGTGGGCGACGACCAGGTCTTCGGCAGCGCGTCTTTCAGATCGGCCATGCTCTTTCCCGGGTTGCGGTCGAGCATGTCGCAGACCGCAAGCGCGAAGATCAGCCCGTCGTCATAGCCGCGGCCAAACGGCTTGTTGAAAAAGAAGTGACCGGATTTTTCGAACCCGGCGACGGCGCCGATCTCGTTGACCCGGCGCTTCATGTAGGAATGGCCGGTCTTCCAGTAATCGGTCCTGGCGCCGTTCTTGATCAGCACCGGATCGGTCGCAAACAAGCCGGTCGACTTCACGTCGGCGACGAACAGCGCGTCTTTAAGCTGCGCCGAGATATCGCGCGCCAGCATGACGCCGACTTTGTCGGCAAAGATTTCCTCGCCCTTGTTGTCGACCACGCCGCAGCGGTCGCCGTCGCCGTCGAAGCCCAAGGCCACATCGGCGCTGCTCGCCAGCACCGCGTCGCGCATGGCGTGCAGCATCTTCATGTCTTCAGTGTTCGGATTATAGTTGGGAAAGGTGTGGTCGAGCTCGCAATCAAGCGGGATGACCTCGCAGCCGATTTTTTCCAGCACTTGCGGCGCGAAGGCGCCCGCCGTGCCGTTGCCGCAGGCGCAGACCACTTTGAGGCGGCGCTTGAGCTGCGGCCGCTTGGTGAGGTCGGCGATATAGCGCGCCGGAAAGTTCTCGACGAAGGCGTAGGCGCCGCCGGCCTGCATCTTGTACGCGCCGCCGAGCACGATGTCCTTGAGCCGGCGCATCTCGTCGGGGCCGAAGGTGAGCGGGCGGTTCGCCCCCATCTTCACGCCGGTCCAGCCGTTGTCGTTGTGCGAGGCGGTGACCATGGCGACGCAGGGCACGTCGAGGTCGAACTGGGCGAAATAGGCCATCGGGGTCACCGCGAGCCCGATGTCGTGCACGCTGCAGCCGGCCGCCATGAGGCCGTTTGTGAGCGCCATCTTGATCGATGCCGAATAGGAGCGGAAATCGTGGCCGGTGACGATGTCGGGCTTGACGCCGAATTCATGGATCAGCGTGCCGAGGCCGAGCCCCAGCGCCTCGACCCCCATCAGGTTGATCTCGCTGCCGAACAACCAGCGCGCATCGTATTCGCGAAAGCCGGTGGCCTTCACCATCGGCTCGGACTCGTAGGCATAGGTATTGGGCTTGAGTTGCGCTTTGGGCTTGGGAAACATTCAGACCTCGCTGGGACCGGCAGCGGCGCAGCAATAGCCTAAACAGCGCGCAACCGGAATGGTTGCGTGCTTGAGAGCATGATCCGGAAAAGTGGCGGCCGGTTTTCCGAAAAGATCATGCTCCACCAAGATATTAGAGTGCTAATCGACTCAATCTGAAGCGATTGCGCTCTAACGTTCGAGAAAGTCTGCGATCTGCGGAGCGGCCCGGGCGATCTCGTACAGGCAGTCCAAATGTCCGCCGTCGGTATCGATTTCCGCCAATTGTACCGGCGTACCCTGCGCCCGCAATCGCTCCGCCGCCCGCCGCGAATAGGCCGGGAACATGACCCCGTCGGTGCGCACTGCGATCAACAGCGTCGGCGCGCGGATCGCTTTGACCGAGCCGCCGCTCTGATCGATGTCGTAGATGCGGCAACCGCGCACCAGGTGTACCAGATGCGCGGCATCGGCGTAACGGCCGCGCTGCAACACGACGGCATCGAGCGTGCTCTCGACGCTGTACGTATTCTCCGCGGCCGCGAGCGGATCGGCGCCCGGCTTGGTCCAATTCCGGTCGAACAGATTTAGCGCCCAATCCGGCGCGCGCGCCGTCACGGTCACGATCTTCAACGACTGCCGCAATCCGTCGACCGGCTCGGGACCGCCGAAATAGTCGCCGCCTTTCCAGTTGGGGTCCATCAGGATCGGTGTCGCCCACATGTCGATCTCGGCGATGAAATACGGCTCGGCCTGCAGCCCGGCGCCGGCGACCGGGATCAGCCGCTCGACCAGCTCCGGATATTGGGCGCCCCATTCCAGCGTCTGCATCGCGCCCATCGAAGGCCCGGTGACGCATTTCAGGCGGGTAACGCCCAGGTGGTCGATCAGCGCTCGCTGGACGCGAACGAAATCCCGAATGGTGACAATGGGAAAGGTCGAGCCATACGGGCGTCCGGTGTCGGGATCGATCGTCGCCGGGCCGACGGTCGCGACCATCGGGTCCTTGGGGCTGACGTTCGACATCGTATCCGCGCTGACGACGAAATAGCGGTCGGTATCGATCGCCTTGCCGGGCCCGATGATGGCGTCCCAGTAACCGGCCAATTCGTCGTCGGGACGGTATTTGCCGGCGCAGTGGGAACTGCCGGAGAAGTAGTGGCAGACGAGGATGGCGTTGTCGCCGGCGGCGTTGAGCCGGCCGTAGGTCTCATAACCGACGCGGACGTCCTTGATCAGGCGTCCGCCCTGCGTCGTGAAGCGGGGGACGCTGAAGGTCTTTTTCTCGACCAGCATCGTGGTCGCGGCACCTTGCGGCGGTTGATCGCTCATCTTCGTCCCCCGTTTTGCCTGCGCAGCGCTGCCACGATCGGCGGTGGCGGATCGGCCGCGCTGGATACGCTGTTTTCCGCATTGCGTGCCCGCCGCCGGCGACTGTCAACGTCTGCGCTGGGCAGGTAGTGGTACAGTTTGAAATTCTGCCCGGTGGCGTCGTGCACTTACCGATGGCATACTGCCACGATGACAGCAAAGCGCCTTAAGCGCCCCCGCGATCCCGTTCAGCTTGGCAAGCTGATCGGCGATATTCTCACCGGCCAGGTCGAAGACCGCGCGCTGGATCGCCCAAAAGATTCCAAGAAGGATCAGGCTGCCGTCGCTCTTGGCCGCAAAGGCGGCTTGAAAGGCGGCAGGGCAAGAGCTGACAAGATGTCGGCGGCAGAGCGACCGCAAAGGCCGCTCCCGAAGGCGCTGGCGACATTTGGACATGGGTTGGATTAGATGCCCAAAGCAAGCTCGCTGTGTCATGGCACGTTGGCGGACGCGATAGCGAAGCGGCGATGATTTTCATGGACGATCTGGCGAAGCGGCTCGCAAACCGCGTGCAGCTAACCAGCGACGGTCACAAAGCCTATTTGGAAGCAGTCGAAGGCGCGTTCGGTTCAAATATCGACTACGCAATGCTGGTCAAGGTATACGGCCCCGCGCCGGAAGGCCAACGCCGTTACAGCCCCGCAGAGTGCATCGGCGCGGTCAAGCATCGCGTCGAAGGCAATCCCGATCCGAATCACGTTTCGACCAGCTTTGCCGAGCGCCAAAATCTGAATATCAGGATGGGTAACCGTCGCATGACACGGCTCACCAACGCTTTTTCAAAAAAAGCCGCGAACCACGCGCACATGATGGCGATCTACTTCATGCACTACAATTTCGTGCGCATCCATCAAACCTTGAAGGTCACGCCAGCGATGGCGGCAGGCGTCACGTCGAAGCTCTGGGAAATGTCTGACTTAGTGAAAGTGCTCGAAACTTGGGAAGCATTAAAGGTTGCCGCATAATGCAGCTCAAAGTGAAACGGTGAGGAGGTAGGCATGGAATTGATCATTATTGTTTGTTTGGCCATCGTTATAGTTTGGATCATATTTAAAGTACATGCGTACGACCGGCACATGGATAAGATTGCCAGAAACGGTGTCTTAGACGAGGCGTGGCAAACTGTCCTCGCTGACCCACATTATGAGCAGCGGGGGCAATTTGAAGAGCACAGGTATAACGCGGAAGCTAAATTGCGTGAAGAGAAGGCAGCCCTATTGAAGGCATCCTTACGGAAAAGTTAGTTCTGGCCAGAGCAATCGGCAAGGTGCTTCCTAGATTTGCTTATCCGTAAACTGTACCACTACCGCTGGGCAGGCTTATTCGCTTTGCCGCCCGTTTAAGGCTACGCTTTAACAAACTGGGACCGGGTGCGGCATGCTGTCGGATGAGCAGCGGATGGAGGCGAACGGCGCGCATCGGCGCTTTCGCGTCGTGCCGATAAAGCCCTCGCATTACGACGACGACGGCTATGTCATCCGCTGGTTCCGCTCGCCGATGCCGGCGAATTCGCTGGCGACCGTCTACGGCCTGCTCGACGATTGCGCCCAGCGGAAGATTCTCGGGCCCAATATCGACATTGAGATCACGGCGATTGACGAAACCAATACCCGGGTGCGCATCGACCGCATCATCGCCGACATGCGCGACAACGGCAATTTCGGCTTTGTCGGCCTGGTCGGCGTGCAGTCGTACCAATATCCGCGTTCGCTGCATATCGCCAAGCCGCTGCGCGCCGCCGGCATCCCGGTGATCATCGGCGGCTTCCACGTCTCCGGCATGCTGGCGATGTTCCCGACGGTGATGGACGACCTGCAAGAAGCTCTCGATATGGGCATCACGCTGTTTGCCGGCGAGGCCGAGGGTCGCATGGATGAGGTGGTGCGCGATGCCGCCGCAGGCGCGCTCAAGCCGATCTGCAATTACATCGCCGATTTGCCGGCGCTCCAAGACGCGGTGACGCCGTTCTTGCCGGGCAACTCGGTGCGCAAGACCATCGGCAACGTGACGACCTTCGATGCCGGGCGCGGCTGTCCGTTCCAATGCTCGTTCTGCACTATCATCAACGTGCAGGGGCGCAAATCCCGCCGCCGCGGCCCCGACGATGTCGAGCGCATCTTGCGCAAGAACTACGAGCACGGCATCGACCGGTTCTTCATCACTGATGGCAATTTCGCGCGCAACAAGGACTGGGAGCCGATCTTCGACCGTCATCATCAAGCTGCGGGAGCAAGACGGCATGGACGTGCGCTTCCTCATCCAGGTCGACACGATGTGCCACAAGATGCCGAATTTCGTCGCCAAGGCGAAACGCGCCGGGATCACCCGCATCTTCATCGGGCTGGAGAACATCAACCCCGACAATTTGCTCGCTGCGAAGAAGCGGCAGAACAAGATCACCGAGTATCGCGACATGCTGCTGGCCTGGAAAGCGGCCGGCATCTGGACCTATGCCGGCTACATTCTCGGCTTCCCCAACGACACGCCGGAATCGGCGCGGCGCGACATCGAGATCATCAAGTAGGAGATGCCACTCGACGTGCTCGAGTTCTTCTTCTTGACGCCGCTGCCGGGCTCCGAGGATCACAAGGCGCTGTGGAGC
This sequence comes from Xanthobacteraceae bacterium, assembly GCA_050010955.1. Lineage (GTDB taxonomy): Bacteria > Pseudomonadota > Alphaproteobacteria > Rhizobiales > Xanthobacteraceae > BOG-931. The sequence continues at coordinate 12,083 of JBEKJZ010000033.1, forward strand.
AAGGGCGTGCCGCTCGATCCCGACCTCAACAAATACGACCTCGAACACGCGCTGACGCCGCATCCCAACATGAGCAAGGCGGAATGGGAACGGCTCTACCGCGATGCCTAGGCGATCTATTACACGCCGCAGCATATCGAGACGATTTTGCGCCGCGCGCAGGCCTACGGCATCAATATCCTGCGGCTGGCGCAGATCATCTTGTGGTTCGCCGCCTCGCTCGCGGTCGAGAAGGTGCATCCGCTGCAAGGCGGTATCTTGCGGGTGAAAAACCGGCACGAGCGCCGCCCCGCACTGCCGATCGAGCCGGTGTGGAAATTCTATCCCTGGCTCGCTGCGGATTTTTGATCAAGCACGCGCGCGTCGCGGCCGCCGCTTGGAGCATGTTCCGCATCTACCGCCGCGTCGCCGCCGGCGCCCACATCCCCTATACCGATCAGGCGATGATGCCGGTGACCGAGGACGAAACGCAGACGCTCGAATTGTTTACTCATAACCACTCGGCGCGCGAGGCGGTCGACCACACGCGCAAGGTCAAGACGCTGACCAGCTCTGCCGGTGCTGCGGCCGCCGCGCAAGGGCTTTCCGAATTCGCCTAACTGACGCTTGCGCGGCTCGCCGGTGTTGGCGGCGACGCTAGCGAATGGCGGGCAAGCGCCCGGTCATGATCGTGGAGTGGCCGGCTTTAACGATAGGCGCGGTGCCGAGATCGATGTCACTGACGTGAGCGAAGCTGGCGATGACCGCCACCGCGGTCGCCGATAGAAGACCCACGACCACGATTTTCAAATGGGTCCCACGGTCGGCGCTGTTCATCGAATGATTCATGACGTCCTCCCGTCTTTCCGCTTTGATACCTCCTGTGCTGCCGCGGGGGATGTGACCCAAAGCACAAAACTGCGCCTTTACCGCGAGTTTTTCTCGCGATCCCGGGCGGCAAGGAGCGGATTTCGCCGACGCGCGATCCGGGCTAGGCTTGCCTCCAACAGGATCGATTGCATGCCGTCTTACCAAACGGTTGTTCTGGAGCGCCATCCCGCCGGCTATGCGGTGCTGACGCTCAATCGGCCGGAAAAGCTCAACGCGCTGTCGATGGAATTGCGCAGCGAATTGGTTGCGGCCATCGAAGAGCTCCGGCGCGATTCCGCGGTGCGCGTGCTCATTCTGACAGGCGCGGGCCGCGCGTTCTGCGCCGGGCTGGACCTGAACGAGCTGAGCAAGGCGGAATCCAACTCCGCGCGCGCGTTCGAACTCGATGCGGTGGCGGCGCTGCTGAAATTCGAGGGCGCGGTTATCGGCGCGATCAACGGCGTGGCGGCAACCGGTGGCTTCGAGATCGCCATGGCTTGCGACATTCTGCTCGCCTCTACGGAGGCGCAGTTTGCCGACACCCACGCCAAGGTCGGCCTGTTGCCCGGCTGGGGTTTGTCGGTCCGCCTGCCGCGCCGCATCGGGCTGCATCGCGCCAAGGAATTGGCATTCACGGCCCGTTTCGTGTCAGCAGCCGAGGCGGCAGAGTGGGGCCTGGTCAACCGCGTCGTGCCGCCGAACGAGCTTCTCGGCCAAGCACGCGCGATGGCGGAACAGATGCTCGCGGTTGTGCCGGAGACCTTGGTAAAGTACAAGAAGCTTCTCGACAGCAGTTTTGGTCGGCCTGCCGACGAAGCGCTCGTCAGCGAACGCGCGGCGGCAACGGCCGCGAATGCGACGGTCGATCGCGCCGCGATCCCCGGCCGCTGGGCGCGAGGCCGCGGACGTAGCTAGCCGCTAAACCTTGTGCGGCTTGGCACGCCGGGTTGCCGGCGCGGCGAGCGGATCGTCTGGCCAGGGGTGCTTCGGATAGCGGCCGCGCATCTCGGCGCGCACCGCGGCGTAGCTGCCGCGCCAGAAGCCGGGCAGGTCGCGCGTCATCTGCACCGGCCGATGCGCTGGCGAAAGCAGCTCGATCAGCAACGGGATCCTGCCGCCGGCAATCGCCGGATGGCGGTCGAGGCCGAAAAGCTCCTGCACGCGGATCGCGATCTTCGGCCCGCCCTCCGCCTGATAATCGATCGGCACGCGCGAGCCCGTTGGCGCTGCGAAATGGGTCGGCGCTTCCGCCTCGATCCGGCGTTTCAGCGGCCACGGCAGCAAAGCGTTCAAGGCAGTCTCCAAGTCATCCGTGGTGATGTCGCGCAGCTCGGTCTTTGCTGCGAGCGACGGCCCGAGCCATGCGTTGACGGTGGCGGCGAGCGCCGCGTCGGACAAATCCGGCCATTCGTCGCCCTCGCTCGCGCGCAGGAACATAACGCGATCGCGCCATTGCCGCAGCGCTTTGGTCCAGGGCAGCCGGTCGATGCCGAGCCACGCGATTCCTTCGGCGAGGGCGCGCGCCGCTGCTTCGCTCGCGGCCGCCGGCATCGGTTGCTCGCTCAGTCTGATGGCGCCGAACCGCCGCAGCCGGCGGAGCCGCAGGCTGGCGCTAACTGGGTCGAACGCGATGTCCTCGCGCGTGACGATGCGGTCGGCAAAGCGCGCTTCGATTTCCGCGAGCCCGATCGGCGCTGCCAGCAAGATGCGGCCGGCGGCGGCGCTGCCGGCAAGCTCGGCCACGGCGAGGTAGGGCTCGCGGGCGAGCGGGGAGGCGGGATCGACCTGCGCGCCGCGGCCGTTGGCGAGGACGAAGGCGCCCGCTACGCCGCCGCGGTTTTTGGCGATGCGCTCGGGATAGGCCAGTGCGAGCAGCGCGCCGACACTCAATTCGCCTCCCCCCTTGAGCGGGGAGGGAGGAGACTCAGCCAGGGGTCCGTCGTCCGCCTTTGCAATCTCCGCCCACCGCTCTGCCAGCGCACGGGCCTCGCGCGCGCGGAGTGAGCGGTCGCGGTGGAACGCGGCGAGCCGATGCGTGAGGTCAACGTCGTCGCCGGCAAGGCCGCGTTCGCCGATGAGGACGGCGATCTCGGCCGCCGGCAGCGCGGCGCCTTCGGCTGCCGCATCGACCACCATGCGGGCGAGCCGCGGCGGCAGCGGCAGGCGCCGCAGTTTTTTGCCTTCCTCGGTGATGCGGCCGTTGTCGTCGATGGCGCCGAGTTCGGCGAGCAAGGCTTTCGCCTCCGTGAGCGCCGGGCGCGGCGGCGGATCGAGGAAGGCAAGGTTCTCCGGCCCGCTGCCCCAGGCCGCCAGGTCGAGCGCCAGCGACGACAAATCGGCGGACAGGATTTCCGGCCGGGAAAACGGTTCGAGCGCCGCGGTCTGCGGCTCGTCCCACAGCCGGAAGCAGATGCCGGGCTCGGTGCGGCCGGCGCGGCCGCGGCGCTGATCGGCGGCCGCGCGCGACACCCGCACGGTTTCGAGCCGCGTCACCCCGACATCGGGCTCGTAGCGCGGCACGCGGGCAAGCCCGGAGTCGATCACAATGCGCACCCCCTCGATGGTGATCGACGTCTCGGCGATCGAGGTGGCCAGCACGATCTTGCGCCGGCCGGGAGCGGCCGGCTCTATGACGCGCACCTGCTCGTCGGCCGCAAGCGCGCCGTAGAGCGCGACGACATCGACCGAGGGGCCGAAGCGGCCGTCGAGCAGCGCCTTGGTGCGGCGGATTTCGGCGGCGCCGGGCAGGAACGCCAGCAGCGAGCCGCCGTCGGCACGCGCCGCGCGCACAATGGCGTCGGCGATTTGCGGCTCGATTGGCCGCGCGTCGCGGGCGATATAGCGGGTCTCGATCGGGAAGGCGCGGCCCTTGGCGGCGATGACGGGTGCGTCGCCGAGAAGGCTTGCCACGCGGGCGCTGTCGATGGTCGCCGACATGACGAGAAGCCGCAAATCCTCGCGCAAGCCCTGTTGCACGTCGCGGGCAAGCGCTAAGCCGAGATCGGCGTCGAGCGAGCGCTCGTGGAACTCATCGAACAGGATGGCGGCGACGCCATCGAGCATGGGATCGTCGAGGACGAGCCGCGTGAAGACGCCTTCGGTGAGGATTTCGATGCGGGTTTTCCGCGAGAGCTTCGAGCCGAAGCGGACCCGCAAGCCCACCGTCTCGCCGACGCGTTCGCCAAGCGTCTTCGCCATCCGCTCCGCCGCGGCGCGCGCCGCGAGCCGGCGCGGTTCGAGCACCAGGATGCGGTGTCCTGCAGCCCATTCCTCGCCGGAGAGCACCAGCGGCACGCGCGTCGTCTTGCCGGCGCCGGGCGGCGCGACCAGAACGGCGGCGTTTTGCGTCCGCAGCGCCGCAGTTAAATCCGGCAACGCGGCGTCGATGGGTAGCGGCGGTGAATAATTTACGACGTTATCCACAGTGATAATTCCGGCCAAACTCATATATTACCGGTCATCATGCCCGCCGCACAAAAAACTCAGCCTGCCGCCGCCGCGAAGCCCCTGAAGAAAGGCGACCACGTCTTTCTCGTCGACGGTTCCGGCTACATTTTTCGCGCCTATCACGCGCTGCCGCCGATCAACCGCAAATCGGACGGGCTGCAGCTCAATGCCGTGTTCGGCTTCTGCAACATGCTGTGGAAGCTTCTCCGCGATCTCAAGCCGGAGGAGCGGCCGACCCATTTGGCGGTGGTCTTCGACAAGTCGGAGAAGACCTTCCGCACCGCCATGTATCCCGACTACAAGGCGCACCGGCCCGATCCGCCCGACGATCTCAAGCCGCAGTTCAAGTTCATTCGCGAAGCGGTGCAGGCTTTCGATCTGCCGTGCCTCGAGCAGGACGGCTTCGAGGCCGACGACCTGATCGCGACCTATGTGCGCGAGGCCTGCGAGGCGGGCGCCACCGCCACAATCGTCTCCTCGGACAAGGATTTGATGCAGCTCGTCAACGACCGCGTCGTCATGTTCGACACCATGAAGGACAAGAAGATCGGCAGCGCCGAGGTGATCGAGAAATTCGGCGTGCCGCCGGAGAAGGTCATCGAGGTGCAGGCGTTGATCGGCGATTCGACCGACAACGTGCCCGGCGTGCCCGGCATCGGGGTGAAGACCGCGGCGCAGCTGATCGGCGAATATGGCGACCTCGAAACGCTCTTGGCGCGGGCGCCAGAGATCAAGCAGGAGAAGCGCCGGCAATCGCTGATCGAAAACGCAGAGAAGGCGCGGTTGTCGAAAAAACTGGTCACACTCGACGATCACGTCAAGCTCAATGTGCCGATCGGCGATCTTGCCGTGCACGAGCCCGACCACAAGCGGCTGATCGCCTTCCTCAAGGCGATGGAATTTAATTCGCTGATGCGGCGCGTCGCGGAGTTTTCCGGCGCCGAAGCCGGCGCGATCGAGCCCGACGCAAGGCTCGCGGGGCACCATGCGAATACCGGTCAAGCAAGCACCGACACGGAGTTGCCTCCCGCCTTGAGGGGGAGGCCGGCCGGCGAAGCCGGCCGGGATGGGGGTAATGAATTTCTTGCTGCAGAACCCCCCTCCCTGACCCTCCCCCTCAAGGGGGGAGGGATGGCGCCGCGGCAGCCCGCAGGCGGCGATCGAGCGGCGAATTTCTCGCTCACCCCGCAAGCACTGGCACGTGCCCGCGCCGAAGCCGCGCGCGGGGAAAAATTCGACCGCAGCAAATACGAGACCGTGCGCAGCATCGAACGGCTCAAGGCCTGGATCGAGCGCGCGCGCGACGCCGGCGTCGTCGCCATCGACACGATGGCCGCGAGCCTCGATCCGATGCAGGCGGAGCTGTGCGGATTTTCGCTCGCGGTGGCACCGAACGAAGCCTGCTACGTGCCGCTCGGCCATCGGCAGGGCGGCGAGGGCGCCGGCCTGTTCAGCGGCGACATCGCTCCCGATCAGATTGCCGAACGCGCGGCGCTGGATGCGCTCAAGCCGCTGTTCACCGACATGGGCGTGCTCAAGATCGGCCACGATCTGAAATTCGCGTGGCAGATTTTCGCGCTGCGCGGCATCGAGATGGCGGCTTACGACGACACCATGCTGATGTCGTACGCGCTCGATGCCGGCCGGCAGAACCACGCGCTGGCGTCGCTCGCCGAAAGCATCTTCACGCACGCGGCGGTCGAGATCGACACGCTGCTCAAGGCGGGCAAGACGAAAATCACTTTCGACAGCGTCGGCATCGACCAGGCGGCAGCCTATGCCGCCGAGCGCGCCGACATCGTGCTGCGGCTGTGGCGAGTGCTCAAGCCGCGGCTGCCGGCCGAGCATGTGCTCACCGTGTACGAGACGCTAGAGCGGCCGCTCCTTCGCGTGCTCGCGCATATGGAGCGGCGCGGCATCTCGATCGATCGGGAGGTGCTGTCGCGGCTGTCCGGCGAATTCGCCCAGGAGGCTGCGGGGCTCGAAGCCGAAATCAAGGCGCTCGCCGGCGAAGCGATCAATCCGGGCAGCCCCAAGCAGCTCGGCGATATTTTGTTCGGCAAGCTCGGTCTGCCGGGCGGCACCAAGACCAAGACCGGGCAGTGGTCGACCGGCGCTCGCGCGCTGGAAGAGCTCGCCGAGCAGGGCCACGAACTGCCGCAGAAAATCCTCGACTGGCGGCAGGTCTCGAAGCTGAAATCGACCTATACCGACGCGCTGCCGGGCTTCGTCAATCCGAAGACGCACCGCGTCCATACCAGCTACGCGCTCGCCTCGACCACGACCGGCCGCTTGTCGTCGTCGGAGCCGAACCTGCAGAACATCCCGATCCGCACCGAGGACGGCCGCAAAATCCGCCGCGCCTTCATTGCCGCGCCGGGGACGAAACTCGTCTCCGCCGATTATTCGCAGATCGAGCTGCGGCTGCTCGCCGAGATCGCCGGCATCACGCCGCTGCAGAAGGCGTTTCGTGAGGGCGTCGACATCCACGCCATGACGGCGTCGGAAATGTTCGGCGTGCCGGTGAAGGGCATGCCCGCCGACGTGCGCCGGCGCGCCAAGGCGATCAACTTCGGCATCGTCTACGGCATTTCCGCCTTTGGCCTCGCCAACCAGCTCGGCATCGGCCGCGAGGAGGCTGGCGCCTACATCAAAAAATATTTCGAGCGCTTTCCCGGCATCCGCGACTACATCGAGGAATCCAAAAAATTCGCAAAAGAAAACGGTTATGTTACGACCCTATTTGGCCGCAAGTGCCACTATCCGGATATTCGCGCCTCCAACGCCTCGATCCGCTCCTTCAACGAGCGCGCCGCGGTCAACGCCCGGCTGCAAGGCAGCGCCGCCGACATCATCCGCCGCGCCATGATCCGCATGGAAGGCGCGCTGGCCAAGCACAAGCTCGCCGCGCAGATGCTGTTACAGGTGCACGACGAGCTCGTGTTCGAGGTGCCGGACGCGGAAGTGGAAAAGTCGCTGCCGGTGATCAAGAAGGTGATGGAAGACGCGCCATTGCCGGCGGTGGCGCTGTCGGTGCCGCTGCAAGTCGAGGCGCATGCGGCGGACAATTGGGACGCCGCGCACTAGTCGGATATCCGCTCAGCGCCGGCGCCAGGAGCCGAGCGCGATCGGCAGCGCGGTTCCGCAGGCGAGCACGACCAGCCCGGCCGCCATCGCCAGGTAGACGCTGTCCAGTCCGCCGCCGAAAAAGCGCACCGCGACCGATCCCGCTCCGACGGCAACAACAAGCCGCAAGATGGAGCTGGCCACGGCCCACAAGACGCGTCCCGTGCCGAGCGAGGAAAAATAAAGAGCAAGACCGGCGCCATAAATACCGTAGGCCGGCGCAACGATGCGCAGATACCGCATGCCGGCGTCGAACACGGCGGGGTCTTCGCTGAAAGTGTCGAGCCACAAATGCGGGTCGACCGCGAAGATCATGCCGATTGTGCCGGTGAGGCAGCCGGCGAACGCGGCGCCAGTCCACGCCACGCGCTCGGCGCGGCGGATGTTTCCCGCGCCGAAATTGGTGCCGACCATGGTGACCAGCGCTGTGCCCAGCCCGAAGACAATCGAAATCTGGATATATTCGAGCCGCGCGCCCATGCCGTAGCCCGCGATCGCCTTGGTGCCGAACGGTCCGACCAAACCGGTGAGCAGCAGCACGGTGGTATTGGTGAGGAGCGTGATCATCGCGCCCGGCAAGCCGACGCGAAGGATGTCGCCGAGCATGGACCACTGAACACGGACAGCGCGCCGCAACCGCACCGGCGCACCGCCGAACAGCAAGACACCGCCGAGGACGGTGCTGGCGACGGCATAAAAGCCGAGCATGGCGCAGGCGGCGCCGGGCACGCCGAGCTTGGGTATCGGGCCGAGCCCGACAATCAAGGCCGGCGAGATCGTCAGCGTGACCACGGCGCCGGCGATCGACACCGCGGCGGGAAGCACCATCACGCCGGCGCCGCGCAGGATCGAGGCGAGAATATTGAACAGCCAGAACAGCGGAGCGCCGCCGAAGAGGATGGCGGCATACATCGAGGCGATCGCCAGAGCGTCGCCGGTGCCGCCCATGGCGCGAAACAGAGCGCGGCCTCCGATCAGCTCTGCGATCATGAAAACGAGACCGAAGCCGAGCGCGATGAGCAAGGCATGGAATGCCAGCGCGTCCGCTTTATCCCGCTCACCGCCGCCGAGCGCCCGCGCGATCGTGGACGCAACGCTGCCGCCGACGCCTCCCGCCGCCATGGTCTGCATCAGCATCAACAGCGGAAACGCCAAGCTTACGCCGGCGAGCGCGTCGGCGCCGAGCCAGCCGACGAAGTAGGTCTCCACCACGCCGACGACGATCTGTGTCGCCATGACGATGAAGTTCGGTGCGGCAAGGCGCAGCAGCACCGGGACGATGGGTCCATCGAGCATCGCGCGCGTGCGCGGTGCCATTTCCTGCGCCGCATCGGCCGCCGCCGACGGAAGAATACCGGCAATGGCGGTCGTCGAGGCAACGCTCATTGCTGCGGTTCCTGGCGGTGGATCAGTGTTTGGCGCGTTTGGGCAGGCGGAGTGCGCGGTTGCCGGGACCGGCCGGCAGGCGAACATCGCGCCGGTGGCTTGCCACGCGCGCCATCCGCGCGCGCACGCCCGGTCCAGCGGCAGGTCCCGCTGCCAGCGAGATCGTCGCGGTGGTCAAGTGCCTGAGCGTCCCACGGTCGACGACGATCGGATCAAGCAATTGCCCGGTCAGCCGGTCGCGAACTTCCACCGCAATGCCTTCGGTCGCGAGGTGGCGATTCCCCCAGGCGAGCAGCGCCAGGATGACCGGAAGAAAGTCGCGGCCGCGTGGCGTGAGCAAATAGGCGTAGCGGGTCGGCCGCTGCTGATACGCCCGGCGTTGCAAAAGCCCGCTCTTCACCAGGGCTTTAAGCCGCCGGCTCAACATGTTGGATGAGATGCCCAGGCTCTCCTGAAACTCCTCAAAACGGGACAGGCCGTGGAAGGCATCGCGCAGGATCACGATGCTCCACCACTCGCCGACGCAGTCGAGGCTGCGGGCAACTGGGCATTGCTGATGCGCGAAGCTAGTGCGTTGCATAATAAAAGCAACCATAGCCACGTAGCTTTCATGATGCAAGTAACTACACGTGAACGCCAGGTTTTGCGAGGTTTGCCGTGTCGAAAGGCATTGCCCCGGCCGCGTCGCTGTCAGCGAGGCCCATGCGGCGGATAACTGGGACGTGGCGCACTGGCAGCGAGCGCACGGTCTTGTTCGGCAAACACAAGCTTGACGCGGAGGCGATCGCTGAAGCGGTGCAGCGAATTGTAGCCTGCTGGGCCGGAACTTTTGTCGAGTTGATGCGCTTGAGCGACGTGATACGGGGTGTCGCGCCATGACAGTCAGAGCTCAGAGCCATGAAGAGATTTTTCACCGTGCTCGCCGCAGTCGTTGTCGTCGTCGCGGTCGTTGCCGGAGCGATTATTTATACCCAGTGGGACAAAGCGGTTCCGATTTTGGCGATGGCGATAAATTACGTGCGCTATATGTCCGCGCCCCCAGGAACCATGACGACGGAAGTAGCCGCGACCGCGAAAGAGGGCGCGGCGCCGCCAGCTCCGGCACCCGCCGTAGCGCCTTCGCCGGGCGCACGTCCTGCGGTGGAGGAAGACTGGCCGAGCTACAACAAAACGCTGACCTCAAATCGCTTCTCGCAACTTACCCTGATCAACAAGGGTAACGTCGGCAATCTGAAGGTTCTTTGCACCTACGACACCGGCCAATATACCGGCTTCACGACCGGCCTGATCGAGGTGAACGGTGCCCTGATCGGCACCACGGAATATGATATTTTCTCGCTTGATCCGACCAATTGCCAGCAGAACTGGCGGACCCACGAAGATTACACGCCGGCGACGCCGCAGGGCGTCAATCGCGGCGCTGCTTACCTTGACGACGAGTTGTTTCGCGGCACCCAGGACGGCCGCGTCTTGGCTTACGATTTCAAGACCGGCAAGCGCCTGTGGGAGACCGCCGTCGCCGACCCGAAGAAAGGCGAAACCACACCCGCTGCTCCAATTGCGTGGAACGGCCTGGTGTTTATCGGCAATGCGGGCGGAGACATTAAGGGCGTGAAGGGGCGGATGTATGCCCTTGATGCCAAGACCGGCAAAATCGTCTGGGAATTCTACCTCGTGCCGAAGGCGCCCGGTGACGTCACCCGCGGACCGCAAGGCGCGTCTCCCCTTGACGCGTCGACCTGGAAAAACGCTTCCGGCTCGCCCATCACCGGCGGCGGCACCTGGTCGTCCTACACTTTGGATCCAACGAGCGGTCTGTTGTATGTACCGGGCGGAAATCCCGCGCCCGATTTTGCTACCGGGCCGCGCGAAGGCTCGAACCTTTATTCCGGCTCCGTTGTCGTTCTCGACGCCAAGACCGGAGCCTACCAAAACCACTTCAAGCTTGTGCCCCGCGACTGGCATGACTGGGATGTTTCAAATCCGCCCGTCCTGATCCAGACGGCCGGCGGCAAGAAACTCATGTCGGTCGCGCCCAAAGACGGGCACCTCTATGGCTTCGACCTCGCCACCAACGCCATGCTCTATCGTGTGCCTGTGACCCGCGTCGAGAATGCGGACGTGACCTTCTCGGCCGGCAATTCGGTCCACTTCTGTCCGGGCTCGACCGGCGGAGCAGAATGGAATGGTCCGGCCTACGACCCCAAAACCAACCTCGTCTACATCGGCGAAGTTGAGTGGTGCACCACGGCAACGCTGCAAACCGCCAGAGAAATTGCTGAGGTGCCGCCTGGAGCGCCGTGGTCGGGCCAGGCGACGATCAACCCGTTTAATACCTGGGGCAAACCGGACCCAGTTTTCGATTGGGCAGGTTGGGTCTACGCGAGCGACGCCGACACCGGCGTTTGGAAATGGCGGGTGAAGACCAACTATCCGATACAAAGCGGCATGACGCCGACCGCCGGAGGTCTGGTTCTCTTCGGCGATATGGGTGGCAATTTCTATGCGGTCGACGCTGACAACGGCCGGAAGTTATGGGGCCAGAAGATCGGCGGGGCGATCGGTGGCGGCGTCATCACCTATACGGCTGGTGGAACGCAAAAAGTCGCCGTCGCGACGGGGCTCACGGAAGTCCTGTGGCCGACCGAAATCACGACCGCAAAAGTCTCGATCCTGGGGCTGGATACTGGCAAGTAAATAATTTTTAGCCCGCTTGGACCAGGCTGCGCGTGGCCCTGACATAGAGTGGCCGAAAAACTCAGGCAACGGTCTCATTCTTGGTTTCGAAATTGAGTTCGATCTCCACGTTGTTGGGATCGCGGAGAAAAATCTGCCAACGCGCGCTGTTGGGCACCTGGTTCACGCGGTAAGGCACGCCCTTGCCAGTGAGGTGCTGCTTCATCGCCTCGAAGCCGCGGCTGCCGAACGCGACATGATCGATGACGCCTGAATCGGGGCGTTGCTGCTTATCGGTGTGGGAGATGTCGTTGAGGTGTAGCACAGCGTGGCCCGCGCTATAGAGCCACGCGCCGGGAAAATTGAACGGCGGGCGCGGACCGTTCTTGAATCCGAGAACGTCCTCATAGAACCGTACAGTCTCGCTGAGTTTGCGGGTCGACACATTGTAATGGTCGAGCACGCCGACGCTCATTTTCATCGGGCTTCTCTTCGGGCGTTTTAGTTGTGGAGAATTCTAAAGTTGTGTCCGCTTACGGGCAAGCCGGCTGATGACCCTTCGGCGGCACGCCGCGGTAGCGCCGTGTTGATTTGCCTTCGCAAACGATCATGCCATTGTCGCGGCGGCGCCGGGAGACCCTGGGCGCCAGCGCTGGGGATCGTCGTCTGCGAAAATTTTAGCTAACTACCCTCAGCGGGCGGCTGACCAATAAAGGGGGGAGCGTTATGAGCAGCCTGGACCGAAGTGAACCGAAACTGCTTTTTCCCGGGCTCGCCGGATTCTACGCGGCGGTGTCCGATCTCTGGTATCCGATGATCCGCATCACCGTTGGCGCCATCATGCTGGTCCACGGTTGGAGCAAGATCAAAACCGGCGTCAGCGGGATTGCGGGTTATCTCGCCAAAGTCGGCATCGAGCCTTCGCTACCCTTCGCCTACGTGGTGTACATCAACGAGACGATCGGCACGGTGTGCATCTTGCTTGGCCTGTTCACCAGGTTCTTCGCCGCCTCGATCGCCATCGAATTGGCCGTAGCGCCGTGGATCGTTCATTATGCCAAGGGATTTGGCGCCTCCGCCGGCGGCTACGAATATGTGCTGATGTGGGGCATCATCATGTTCGCGATCGCCTTGCGCGGCGGCGGCCCCTATTCGCTCGACCGCGTCATCGGTAAGGAACTTTGAAACTCATCAAGGTGGATTTCGGTTATCACCGCCGGGTATCGGAGACGCTGACGCGCGAGGCTCTTCGAGGGCATTGCTGACCTGAGCCACGGTCGCTGCGCATTCATTGCATGCGCTGAAGCGAGACAAGGCCAGCCGGTTTTGCTTCGCGGATCGACCGCGATCCCTTAACGTGCGGCCATGATCGCCGCCGGCACCCCGCACATTCCGTTCGCCCTCGACCCGATGTGGGTGTCGATGACGGTGCTCGCCGTCACCTACGCGTTCATCATCGCCGGCCGCCTCAATCGTGCGGTGGTGGCGCTGATCGGTGCGGCGGTCGTCGTTATCGTCGGCGCGCTCGATCAGGACGAGGCGGTCAAGGGCATCGACTGGGATACCATCGGGCTCGTCATCGGAATGATGATCCTGGTGGCGATATCGCGCCGTTCCGGCCTGTTCCAATATCTCGCCATCTGGTCGGCGCAGCGGGTCAAGGCGAGCCCGGCCGGCATCCTGCTGACGCTGCAGATCGCCACCGCGCTCCTCTCCGGAGTGCTCAACAACGTCAGCACCGTGCTCTTGATCGTGCCGGTGACCTTGGCCATCACCGAGGAGCTGGAAGTCTCGGCGTTTCCGTTTCTGTTCGCCGAAGTGTTTGCTTCCAATGTCGGCGGCACGGCGACGCTGATCGGCGATCCGCCCAACATCCTGATCGGCACCATGGCCGGCCTCGACTTCAACAGCTTCCTCGCCAATGTGGCGCCGGTCTGCGTGCTGGTGATGGCCGTGCAGGCGCTGCTGGTTCATCTGATCTGGGGCCGCGCGCTGCGCGCCAGCCCCGAGCGGCGCACCCTGGTCATGGGCATGAACGCGCCGGGAATGATCAGCGACTGGGTGCTGCTGCGCCGCTCGGTTCTCGTGCTCGGCGCGGTGCTGGCCGCGTTCGTCGCCGCCGCTCGGCTGCACCTTCATCCGGCGACGATCGCGATCACCGGCGCCGCGGCGCTGATGCTGCTCGACAATTGGCAGCAGCGCGGCGCCAAGCAGGCGGACAACGTGCACCGGACCTTCGCCGAAATCGAATGGACCACGATCTTCTTCTTCATCGGCCTGTTCGTGGTGGTTCACGCGGTCGAGGTCAGCGGCTTGCTGATACTCGTCGCCGACAAGCTGGTCGGATTAACCGGCGGCAACATCGCCGCGGCCGGCGCGCTGATCTTGTGGATGTCCGCGGTTCTATCGGCGTTCCTCGACAACATTCCGTTCGTCGCCACCATGATTCCGGTGATCAAAGGCATGGCACCGGCCTTTGGCGGGCCGAGCGCGATCGCGCCGCTGTGGTGGTGCCTGTCGCTCGGCGCCTGCCTCGGCGGCAACGGCACGCTGACCGGCGCCGCGGCGAATCTCGCCGTCGCCGGCATCGCCGAGCGTAACGGCATGCGCTTCGGCTTCATTCAGTATCTGGCCTACGGCGTGCCGATGACGCTCGTTTCCATCGCCATCTGCCAAGTCTATGTCTGGCTGCGGTATTTTTGAGGACGCCGACGGAATCGGGCGATAGATCGCGCGGCGGCGAACGTCCATGGCGCATGCTGGCCTGTTTGACGCGGTTTCGAGCGACGATTGACGGTCAAACGAGCTGGCGTAAGATATGTTGCGGCGTGCGGCGGTCCGCTTTGGCGGATTGAGTGTACCGAGCGAAGTTTCTTCAGGAGCCTCGTAAAAATGACAGATGCCCCCATCACCGACCAGGAAATTGCGATCCTTTGCGATGTACTGGAAGGATGGGGCGCGAATTTGAATGCAGATAAGAAGAAAATTATTGATCAGCTTATTGCGAAGGGATTTGTCGTATCTGCTGATCAAGAGTCGTCTGCAAAATACGAGCTTACTGGCAAAGCTCAAAAGCTTCTCGCCGAGCGCGGCGTTGGACTAAGTGGCGGCTGATCGTATTTCACGCAATCGCCGCGTCCGCTTGTTTAGAAAGTGGACGCGGCATGTGGCCTTCGGGTCATTCGCTACCGAGCCATCCAGCCCCGATACCGACCGATGTCCGCTTCGCTCCGAAAGCGACCCAATTGCTGCCCTGCCGCAAAGTGACGCGATGGGCCAGATCAGGAAAACAAAAAGGGTCTCTACTCGATCACCTCGTCGGCTACTTCTGCAGGCGTTCGCGCACGACATCAATATGATTTCGCAACTCGTATAGCCTGCTCGCGTAGCCGACCGGTATCTTCAGATGGTTTGCTTGCTCCTCGAGGTGATCAAGCTGAACGACCATTGCACTGATGTCGCGCCCGGTTCGGCGGGCATCTATTATCTCATCCTCCAGAAATCTCAGTTCTCCATATATGCGTGTTATCTTCGATCGCATCAGCCAGTCGTACAGGCGTGGCAGAGATCTTATCATCGGGTAGAGCACGCCCAAAAGCGGAATGAGCAAAACGATTAGCGTGCCGAAGAGTTCCGCCACCCAGAACGGGAGATAGTTGTGCAGGAATGGCCGGCCAGATTTGTAGAATTGCTGCGCCTCGCGACTCAGTGGGATGTCGATGCCTTCGGCGGCAGGGAATTGGTTAGCGTGCTGAAAAATGCTCGGCCTGCTCGCGACCAGCGCGGTGGCTAGCAGCGGACCGACGGATATGGTGCAACGGCTGCGCTCCTTCGCGGGGCTGCTGATACCGAAGGAGCGGATTCTGCGCAACGCCGAACAGCGCGAATTTCTTCCGTCCGGCCTTCGGCTGGCGACCGTCAAGGACACATGACCAGAATCTGCCGCCTCGCCACGCTGCTATGACGGATAGTCGCCAATAGTTGCATTCGTCATGTCGACTTCGGGGCATTCACGTCATTTTGCGTGGGCGCCTTGGCGTCGATCAACTGCGCCGTGATCCGGATGCGTTGCCGTTCTTGCGAACGCTGCCCTCCAGAACGTAT
>JBEKJZ010000034.1:0-41521 GCA_050010955.1 Xanthobacteraceae bacterium
GGATTCATATGCTGGTCGCGCATGATCCAGCGCGGCTCGTAGGCGCCGATCGGCAGGACGGCGAGCCGGAACGGTCCGTGGCGCTCGCGCGCAGCGCGGAAATGCCGGCCGTCGCCGTAGCCGGAATCGGCGACGAAATAGAGGCGGCCGCCCGGCGCTTCGATGACGAACGACGCCCACAGCGACATGTTGCGGTCGGACAAGTTTCGCGCCGACCAGTGTCTGGTGGGGACGGGCGTCACCGCGACTCCGCCGCCGACGTCGACCCGATCGTGCCAGTCGTGGGCTTCGGCCGCGATGGCCGGATCGTGATTTCGCATAATGGTGTCATTGCCGAGCGGCGTGATGACGCGCGGCCGATGCGCGGCCGCGAGCCGCGACAGCGTGGTCAGATCGAGATGATCGTAATGGCCGTGCGAAACCAGCACGACATCGATCGGCGGCAGGTCGGCGAAGGCGATGCCCGGATCGTTGACGCGCCGTGGCCCGATGAAGCGGAAAGGCGACGCGCGCTTCGACCATACCGGGTCGAGCAGCATATTGAGGCCCGCGGTCTGAATGAGGAAGCTCGCATGGCCGACGTAGCAAATGCGCCAGTCCGCGCCTTCGACGCGCGCTGGCGGACGCTCGGCATAAGGTGAAGGCGCCCAGGACGGCCACTTCGCCTTGGTGCCGCGCCAGTAACGATCGATCAACCACCGCAGCAGGTCATGCCGGCCTTTCGGCGGCACGCCGTAAGGGTCGAAAAACCGCTCGCCGTCGAAATGATCGGAAACCGGACCGTTGTAATAGCGCGACATTTTAGTGTCCCGATTCCGAAGTTCGCAGGTCATTGCGGCCTAATCTCGTGCGAACTTCGGAATCAAAAGGGACACTAGCAAGTCTATCATTCTAGTGCGGTTTTTGGATTTGAAGTTCCTATCGAGGATGCCGCTTAATTGTAGGAACTTCAAATCCACCGCACTAGCCGTATTATACATTTTGCCGCCTTGGCGGCCTGGCCATATCGCCGCGGTTGACGGAAGCGGCGTCCGCACCTATTTTCCGCCGGCTCTCGCAAGAGACTGAAAGTTCGTCATCGCCGACCGGCCCGAGAGGCCGGAGGCCCCCGCCCGACAGCGCGATGCGCCCTCGGGCGTGTTCGTGTTTTCTACCTCTCCCCGCAGGCGGGGAGAGGTAAGAAGGGACAAATGTTCGACAGTCTTTCCGAACGTCTGAATGCGGTCCTCGACCGCCTGACCCGGCGCGGCGCGCTGTCGGAGGCGGATGTCGATGCGGCGCTGCAGGAGGTGCGGCGCGCGCTGATCGAAGCCGATGTCGCGCTCGACGTCGCCCGCGCCTTCACCGAGGAGGCGAAGAAGCGCACCGTCGGGGTCGAGGTCATCAAGTCGGTCACGCCCGGCCAGATGGTCGTCAAGATCGTGCACGATCAGTTGGTCGAGACCTTGGGGTCGAGTGCCCAGCCGATCGATCTCAATGCGCCGGCGCCCATCGCCATCATGATGGTGGGTCTGCAGGGCTCTGGCAAAACCACGACCACCGCGAAAATCGGCAAGCGGCTCGTCGAGACGGCCAGGCGCAAAGTGTTGATGGCCTCGCTCGACACGCGCCGGCCGGCGGCGATGGAACAGCTCGCCGTGCTCGGCCGCCAGGTCGGCATCGACACGCTGCCAGTGGTTGCCGGGCAAACGCCGGTGCAGATCGCAACGCGTGCGCTGCAAGCGGCTCGGCTCGGCGGTTACGACGTGGTGCTGCTCGATACCGCCGGCCGCCTCACGCTCGATGAGGCGATGATGAACGAAGCGGCGGAAGTGCGCCGCGCCGCTTCCCCGCACGAAGTCCTGTTGGTCGCCGACGCGCTTACCGGCCAGGACGCGGTCAATCTCGCCCGCAGCTTCAATGAGCGCGTCGGTCTTACCGGCATCGTGCTGACACGGATCGACGGCGACGGCCGCGGCGGCGCCGCGCTGTCGATGCGCGCGGTGACCGGCAAGCCGATCAAGCTCATCGGCACCGGGGAAAAACTCGACGCCGTCGAGGATTTCGATCCGGCGCGGATCGCCGGCCGCATCCTCGGCATGGGCGACATCGTTTCGCTGGTGGAGAAGGCGGCGGCGACCATCGACGCCGAGAAGGCGGCGCGCGTCGCCGAGAAGATGCGCAAGGGCGCCTTCGATCTCGCCGATCTGCGCGAGCAGCTGGCACAGATGCAGCACATGGGCGGCATGAGCGGGTTGATGGCGATGCTGCCGGGAATGGCGAAAATTAAAAACCAGCTCGCCGAACGCAACCTCGACGAGAAGGTCCTCAAGCGGCAGATGGCGATCATCGATTCGATGACGCCGAAGGAACGGCGCAACCCGGACATCCTCAAGGCGAGCCGCAAGCGGCGCATTGCCGCCGGCTCCGGCACCAAGCCGGAAGACATCAACCGGCTCCTAAAAATGCACCGCACCATGGCCGATGTGATGAAGGCGATGGGCGGCGCCAAGCGTGGGCCGATGGCCGGCCTTGCCAACATGCTAGGATTTGGCGGCGGTATGCCGACCCCGGAACAGATGGCCAAGCTCGCCGAGAAAATGCCGGGCGGTCTGCCGCCCGGGATGCCGGGCGCGGGGGGCTTGCCGCCGTCCATGCCGGGACTGCCGCCGAATTTTCCCGGAATGCCCGGGGGGCTTCCTGGGCTCGGTCCGAAACTGCCGCCCGGATTTCCAGGTCTTGGAAAGAAGAAATGATTCACACGCAGCCGCATGAGCGTTTTTCCACTCGGCTTTCGCTTGAGCCGAGCACGGTCAGTGCGTTTGCGCGCGCAGTCGGCGACACCAACCCCGTGCATCATGACGCCGACTTGGCAGCAAATTCACGCTTTGGCCGGTTGATCGCGAGTGGGCCGCAGACGACGGCGCATCTTTTGGCGCTGACGGCGTCGCACTTTTCCAAGCGCGGCGCGATGCTCGGTCTGGAATTTTGGGTTCGGTTTCGGCAGGCGATTTACGCAGACGAGACGATCACTCTGGAATGGCTGGTCGTGTCGGTGAAGCGCCATCCTCGTCTGGACGGAGAAATCATCGATCTACGCGGCCGCATCCGTAAGGAAACCGGCGAAACCGCCGTGGGCGCGAAAGGACGCGTCCTTGTCACTGAAAAACACTGACCCGTCGCAAGAAAGGAAACCAACACATGCCTGTCGTCATTCGTATGGCCCGCGCCGGCACCAAGAAACGCCCGGTCTATCACATCGTCGTCGCCGACAGCCGCAGCCCCCGCGACGGCCGCTTCATCGAGCGCCTGGGTTATTTCAATCCGCTGCTGCCGAAGGACAAAGCGGAACGGCTGAAGCTCGATCTGGACAAGGTCAAAACGTGGATGGCCAAGGGGGCGCAGCCCTCGGACCGCGTGATGCGCTTTCTCGACGCCGCCGGCGTGATGAAACGGCCGAAGCGCAACAATCCGGAAAAAGCCGTGCCGCGCAAAGAGCGCAAGGCGAAGGAGGAAGCCGCCAAGGCCACGGCGGGAGCGGCTCCGGCCGCCGGCGCAGCACCCGCCGCCGGCGCTGCGACGACGTGATCGACCGTCTCCCCTTGCGGGAAAGGGTGGCCGAGGGAGCAAAGCGAACCGAGGCCGGGTGAGGTGGTTTCCCTGATGAACGATCGCCCGCGAAAATCCGAGTCCTCACCCCGGCGAGTTTGCCTCGGGCAATTCGGCGCTGCGCATGGCGTACGCGGCGAAGTGCGGCTGCGCTCGTTCACGTCCGATCCAGCAGCCATCGCCAATTATGGCCCGCTCGAAACCGAGGACGGTCGCGTGTTCGAGATCACGTCGCTGCGGCCGGCCAAGGATCATTTTGTGGCGACGCTGGCGGGGATCGCCGACCGCAAAGCCGCCGAGCGGCTGGCGAACATCAGGCTCTACGTGCTGCGTGACCGCCTGCCGGAGCCCGAGCAGGCAGACGAGTTTTACCACGCTGACCTGATCGGCCTTAGTGTCGTCGACCGCGCCGGCGAAAAGCTCGGCACGGTGATCGCGATCCACAATTTCGGCGCCGGCGATCTGATCGAGGTGCGGCCCGACGCCGGCGGCAATACGGAATTGGTGCCGTTCGATCAGACCCACGTGCCGGCGGTGGATATTGCCGCGGGACGGATCGTGGTCGCTTTGTTGGAGGCTGGATCAGAGACACCTCCCCCCTTGAGGGGGAGGTCGACCGCGAAGCGGTCGGGAGGGGGGTAAATTGCTCCGCAGCCTTGCCATGCTATCCCCCTCCCTACCCCTCCCCCTCAGGGGGGGAGGCAACAGGCAGCGTTAGCCATGTGGCGGGCGAGTATTCTCACGATCTTGCCGGAGGTCTTTCCGGGACCCTTGAGCGCGAGCCTTGCCGGCAAGGCGATGGCTGCCGGCGCGTGGTCGCTCGATGTCGTCGATATTCGCGCGTTTGCGACGGACAAGCACCGCACCGTCGACGATACGCCGGCCGGCGGCGGCCCGGGCATGGTGATGAAGGCCGACGTGCTCGGCCGTGCCATCGACGCGACGGCCACGGATGATCGTCCTCGGCTGCTGCTGTCGCCCCGCGGCGTGCCACTGACTCAAGCGCGGGTCGAAGCGCTCGCCCGCGGTGCGGGGCTCCTCCTGGTCTGCGGCCGTTTCGAGGGCGTCGATGAGCGCGTCATCGGGGCGCGCTCCCTCGAAGAAGTCTCGATCGGCGATTATGTCCTTTCCGGCGGCGAGATCGCCGCGATGGCGGTGATCGACGCTTGCGTGCGGCTGTTGCCCGGGGTCATGGGCGCGGCGGCTTCGAGCGCCGAGGAGAGCTTCGCGGAAGGTTTGCTGGAATATCCGCACTATACACGGCCGCAACTCTGGGAGGGGCGGCCGATCCCCGAGGTGCTCCTCTCGGGCGACCACGGCAAAATCGCCGCTTGGCGGCGCGCCGAGGCGGAGCGCCTGACCCGCGAGCGCCGGCCCGACCTGTGGGCCGCCTTTTTAAGTCAATTCCGCAGCGGCTCGCGGGCGGAATGACGGGAAGGTGACAAATCCGGCGCGGTAGCGTAGAAGCTGCGCCCAACCCGCTTAGCACCGGCCGAAACGGCGCCCCTTTAAGCGCAGCCGATGGAGAATTCGCCATGAACCTCATCAAGGAACTCGAGAACGAACAGGTGGCGAAGCTCACCGCCGGCAAGGAAATCCCCGATTTCCAGCCGGGCGACACGGTCGTCGTCAACGTCAAGATCGTCGAAGGCGAACGCACCCGCGTCCAGGCCTATGAGGGCGTGTGCATCGGCCGCGCCGGTGCCGGGCTGAACGAGAATTTCACCGTGCGCAAGATTTCCTACGGCGAGGGCGTCGAGCGCGTGTTTCCGCTTTATTCGCCGATGATCGACTCGATCAAGGTGGTCCGCCGCGGCCAAGTGCGCCGCGCCAAGCTTTATTATCTCCGCGGCCGCCGCGGCAAGTCGGCGCGTATCGTCGAGCGGCAGGACCACGGCGGGCAGGCCGAAACCGCCGCAGCCGGAGAGAAGGCGGCCGAGTAATAGCAAACGACTGCACGGTAATTATATTGCTCCGCGTCTTTGGTGGAGTTTCGTGATTATGGCCAAGCCCCGCACCCTCTACGACAAGATCTGGGACGACCATCTCGTCGACGAAGAGCCGGACGGCACCTGCCTCATCTATATCGACCGGCATCTCGTGCATGAGGTGACGAGCCCGCAGGCGTTCGAGGGGTTGCGCCTGTCCAGCCGCAAGGTGCACGCGCCGGATAAAACGCTCTGCGTGGTCGATCACAACGTGCCGACGACCGATCGCCGGCAGAAGAACCCCGACCCCGAGAGCGAGGCACAGATCGCCGCTCTCGCCGAAAACGCCAAGCTGTTCGGGCTGGAATATTTCGACGAGTTCGATAAGCGGCAGGGCATCGTCCACATCATCGGGCCGGAGCAAGGCTTTACGCTGCCCGGCACGACGCTGGTTTGCGGCGACAGCCACACCGCGACGCACGGCGCCTTCGGCGCACTCGCCTACGGCATCGGCACGTCGGAAGTCGAGCACGTGCTCGCCACGCAGACCCTGATCCAGACCAAATCAAAGAACATGGGCGCCGTCGTCGACGGCAAGCTGCTGCCCGGCGTCACCGCCAAGGACATCATCCTCGCCATCATCGGCGAGATCGGCACCGCCGGCGGCACCGGTTATGCGATCGAATACGCCGGCGAAGCGATCCGCGCGCTGTCGATGGAAGGCCGCATGACGGTCTGCAACATGTCGGTCGAGGCCGGCGCTAAAGCCGGATTCATCGCGCCGGACGAAAAGGCCTATGCGTATCTTAAGGATCGCCCCAAGGCGCCGAAAGGCCAGGCCTGGGACCAAGCGATGCGCTATTGGCAGACGCTTACGTCCGACGATGGCGCCCATTTCGATCGCGAAATCAGGCTCGACGCCGCTAAGTTGCCGCCGCTGGTGACCTGGGGCACCAACCCGGAGCAGGTCGTTTCCGTGACCGGCCGCGTGCCCAGGCTAGAAGAGATTGCCGACGCCCACAAGCGCGAAGCGGCAGAACGCTCGCTCGCCTATATGGGATTGAAGGGCGGGGAAAAGATCTCCGACATTGCGCTCGACCGCGTGTTCATCGGCTCGTGCACCAATGCGCGGATCGAGGATTTGCGCGCCGCCGCGCGGATCGTCGACGGCAAGCGGGTCCACGCCAATGTCAGTGCCATGATCGTGCCCGGCTCGGGACTGGTGAAACAACAGGCCGAAGCCGAGGGGTTGGACAAGATCTTCCTCAAGGCCGGCTTCGAATGGCGCGAGCCCGGCTGCTCCATGTGCCTGGCGATGAACCCTGACAAGCTCGCCCCCGGCGAGCGCTGTGCCTCGACCTCCAACCGCAATTTCGAGGGCCGGCAGGGTTATAAGGGCCGCACGCACCTGGTGTCGCCGGCGATGGCCGCCGCCGCCGCAGTCGCCGGTCACTTCGTCGACGTGCGCGAGTGGAACTGAGCGCGCCTGACGCAGCGCTGCGAATCTTCATTTCCTTGATAACCCATTGCTGAAGCGGCAACTTTCGGCGTTGGCGGTCCCTTGCCGATCGCCTTGCGCGCTTCTTCTTAAGGGTTTCCGGTCGCAACAAAGCACGCGTTCCCAGATATAAAAACTATGCGTGTCTGGGCGGCCTATCGACTTGAAAAAGCGGGATTATTTCTTCGCGCCGCCGCGGCAATGTATCAAGAAAATGTACTTCGGCCGACCAGTTGCGCCGACCGCGCATTTCCTAAGTTCATGTAATTACAGAGAAAAAATTGCTGTCCGGACTCTGGCACAGCGCTTGCTGATGAGTCAGCAAGAGGCATGACCGGAAGCCAGGAGGCCAAGATGAGCGATAAAAACAGAATCCTCGTCGTCGATGACGACGAAGTGGTGCGCTGGAGCTACCACCGGTCGCTGCAGAGCGTCTCCCGCAATGTCGAGGCCGCCAGCGATGGCGAAGAGGCGCTGCAGACAATGGAACAGAACCCTTGCGACGTTGTGTTGCTCGATCTCCGCATGCCCGGCCAGGACGGGCTGTCGGTGCTGCGAACCATCAAACAAAAATGGCCCGAGAGCGAGGTGGTGATCATCACCGGCTATCCGACCGTGGACAGCGCCAAGGAGGCGTTGCGGCTTGGAGCCTACGATTATGTCGCCAAGCCGGTGGGCCCGCAGGACGTGATCAGTGTCACCGACGGCGCCATGGCACACAAACAGTGGGCTTTGCGTCGCGTGTCGGAGAATTAGGAACGGCGCGCAGAAACACCAAGCGAGTATTCGAAAAGGAGAAAGCCATGACCGCATTACGCAAAGTGCTCGTTGTCGATGATGATCCAGTCGTCCGCAAGAGCTTCGATCGGGTTCTTTCCGGCAAGGGTTACGCTGTCATCACCGCCGAAGGCGGCGAAGAGGCGCTGCACAAGCTGGACGAGGAAAGGTACGACATCGTTTACAGCGACATCCGCATGCCCGGCATGAGCGGACTTGAAGTCGCCGAGAACGTCAAGGCACGACGACCGTGGACGCCGGTCGTGATCATTACCGGCTACGGCACCGAAGCCGCCGAAGCACGTGCCAAGGCTGCAGGTGTTTCGAGCTTCCTGCACAAGCCGCTGTCTCCCGAGATGATCGAAGACAGCGTCCGCGATACTCTGGCGACCCCCGCAGAAGTCGTGGAAGCCGTGAGTTTGCCGGCCGCCGCCGAAGCTCCCTTGGCCGAATCCGCCACGGCGGTCAGCGCGCTGAAGAACATGGTTCTGTTCTTCGCCGCGCCTTTCATTGGCTTGGCCTACATCGTTGTCCTTCCGTTCGTCGGCCTTGGCTTTCTTGCAGTGCTGGCGGCACGTACCGCAGCCAGGATCGAAGGGGTGAGGACGATTGGCCTTGTACTCAAGCATTGCGTGATGGCGATTGCCGCGCCCTTCATTGGCTTGGTCTGCGTCGTCTTCTTCCCGTTCATCGGCTTGGCCATGCTGGCCTGGATCGGAGGTCGGGCGCTGCTGAAGCCGGTGTCAACGAAGAGCTAGTGGACCGAATCTGACGCTCGGTGCCCTCGTCTGGCAGCGGCGATGCTGTTTTCGGGATTTGCGGTCCGGATAAAAAGGTTTGGGAGGGGGCAATCATGGCGGGGTCTACTGCACGCAAGAGCGGACCAATCTATATGCATGAAATGATGGAGCGCCTCGGCATTGAGCCGGGCGGCGGCGCGGCGCCAAGCCTGAGCCTAAGCTACGCCTCCGCGTTTCACCGCTGCGAAGCGTGCCTATCCAAACAAGCCTGCCGCGACTGGCTCGACCGGACGCCGACGTCGGTGGCGTTTGCCCCGCGCTTCTGCCCGTGTGCCGACATCTTGTTTGAATTGCTGGTCGATCAACCCAGCACATGGGCTAGGAGTTCGGGCACGCGATAGCCGGGCCGCTTAGCCCGCGCACCTACCAGCATTGCTGTTGCGCGAAGCAGCCTCCCGATGCGTCACGCAATGTCCGTTAGCGGATGATGGCAATCGCTAACTCCCCGCCCATCGGGGAACCCGCTTGTTGAGGAAAGCATCCACCCCCTCGGCGAAGTCCGGCGTGTCGGCGAGCGCGGTGGCTGTCTCGAGCTCGAGCGCCATTCCATCCTCAAAACTTATTCCGCCGCCCAGAGTGATGGTCCGCCGGATCGCCGCCAAGGCCGCCGCGGGTTTCGCAGCCAAGTCCTCGGCATAGTGTTGCACGCGGCGCCGCAGATCGTCGGGCTCCACGACCTCGTCCACCAATTCCCAGGTCAGCGCCTCGGCTGCGCCCAGCAGGCGTCCTTCATACAAGTAGCGGATAGCCCTCGGTCGGCCAATGAGCCGCGCGAGCGCCTGCGTGGTGGCGATCGGCGGAATGAAAGCAATGCGGATTTCCGGTTGACCCAGCTTCACATCGGAAGCCGCAAAGCGGAGGTCGCAATGCAGCGCCATCTCGAGACCGCCGCCGACGGCAGTTCCATGGATCGCGGCCAGGAGCGGCTTTGGCGAGGAGCGCAGCAGGTGGGCGATCTCATGACATTTCGAGACCCACCCGCGCATGTCGCGCGCTTTCATCCCCTCGAATTCGCGCAGATCGGCTCCGGCACTGAAATAACCGGGGATAGCGCTTGCCAGCACCAGGACCCGAACCTCTGGATCGGCAAGTGCCGCGGCAATCGCTTCCCGCACCTCCAGCACCATCTCCCGATTGAAGGCGTTGACCGGCGCGCGGTTGAATTCGAGCCACGCGACGCGAGCACTGACCTGCAAACGGATGAATTCGAAGCCGCGCGTCATGCCGGATTGCCCCCTTCAGCCACGCGTTCGGGAAACGAACCGATCGCGTCTCATGTTAGCCGGCGGCGCCGCTCACCCGCGCACCCACCGGCAATGTTGTTCCGGGAACAGCACCGTGCCGCTCGGCCGGTATTGCAGCACGTACCAATCGACGCAGCGGCGATAGAGCAGCGGCCGCGGATTGACTTCGATGCGGGGCCGGTGCGCGCCTGACGGCGCAGACGAACGGGCGCCGGCCGGCGCCGGGGTCTGCGCGACCGCAAGCGACATCGCGGCGGCGAATGACACCGCAGCGAGGCTCGTACTCACGGTAAATGACTTCACCGACATGGCTTTCTGCTTTGCTCTCGGGCTTCGCCCGCCCCACGGTCCCGCATCGCGAGGCGCCGGTCAACTGCGCCGCCGTCGAGCGACGGGCGGAACGGCCCAGCCTGCGCTAACATGCGTAGATGGCCGATACTGTGTCCGATCCACTCGCCTGGCGAGAAATTAAAGCACCCTCGCTCGCGGAGCTCGAAGTCCTCGCTGGCGAGGTGTTTCGCCATCTGCCGCGCAAATTTCGCGATCTATGCGCCGACCTCGTCATTCAGGTCGATGATTTCCCGCGCGATGAGGTGCTCGATGAAATGGACGCGGAGAGCGAGTTCGATTTGCTCGGTCTGTTCCAGGGCGTCGGCCTGCCGTTCCGTGCCGAAAGCGCGCCGGTGCAGATGCCCAACATGATCTGGCTGTATCGCCGCCCGATCCTCGATTACTGGGCCGAGCACGACGAAACGCTCGGCGCGATCGTCAAGCATGTGCTGGTGCACGAGATCGGTCATCATTTCGGACTGTCGGATGCCGACATGGCGGCCATCGAACGAGCGGCGGAGTAGGACTGCTTTGAGCATGATCTTATCCGAAAACCGGTAACCACTTTTCGGGATCATGCTCGTCAGAAGGAGCAATGCCGTGAGGATAGACGGCGCGTGCCACTGCGGCGCTATCGCCATTGAAGGCGAGGTTGATCCGGACAAAGTCACGATCTGCCATTGCACCGACTGTCAGATCGGTACGGGTTCGGCGTTTCGCGTCTCGATCCCGGTTCCCGGCGACACTTTCAAAATGACCGGGCAGCCCGCGATCTACATCAAGACCACGGCGGAGAGCGGCAACCCGCGCGCGCTCGCCTTCTGCCCGAAATGCGGCTCGCTGGTCTATTCGACCACCCCCGGCGACGGCCCGCAGGCCTCCTACATGGTGCGGCTCGGAATTCTGCGGCAACGCGACCAGCTCATCCCGAAGCGACAGATCTGGGCCCGCTCGGCGCGGCCGTGGGTCACCGAGCTCGGCGGCATTCCCAGCATCGAGACGCAGCAGGGCACGTCGCACCTGCGCTAAGACATCGCGAATGATCATGCTAAAAGCAACATCGGCGCGGTTCTCATAGCGTGAGGGCCGCCGGGAACGAGGGAGCACTGCCATGATTGTGACCGTGTTTCGCTCGCGCTTGCGGCCGGAACTTGGAGACGAATACGCTGCCTTGGCCGATCGCATGAGCGAGCTCGCGCGAACGATGCCGGGCTATGTCTCGGAAAAAAACTTCGTTGCCGACGACGGCGAGCGGGTGACGATTGTCGAGTTCGAAAACGAAGAGGGGCTGCGCGCCTGGCGGACCAACCCGGAACATGTCGCGGCGCAGAGGCTGGGGCGGCAGAAGTATTACACCGAGTACCACATTCAGGTCTGCACGCTCGATCGCGAATCGAAGTTCAAGGCCCAGGAAACCGTACAATCGGTTGCCGCGGCGGCACCGGGTTGACCCGCGTGCCGCGCCGCGCCATTTAGCTTTACGGACGGCAGGCTGTCGTCTCTAGGATGGAATATGGAAAAGTTCACCGTGCTCGAGGGCGTCGCGGCGCCGCTGAAGATGATCAACGTCGACACCGACATGGTCATCCCCAAGCAATATCTCAAAACGATCAAACGCACCGGCCTCGGCAAGGGTCTGTTCGCCGAAAAGCGCTACCGCGACGACGGCAGCGAGAACCCCGATTTCGTGCTCAACAAGCCGGCTTATCGCAAGGCGAAGATCCTGGTCGCCGGCGATAATTTCGGCTGCGGCTCGTCGCGCGAGCACGCACCCTGGGCGCTCAAGGATTTCGGCATCACCTGCGTGATCTCGACCTCGTTCGGCGATATTTTCCACAACAACTGCTTCAAGAACGGCATCCTGCCGGTGAAGGTTTCGCCGCAAGAACTGGACAAGCTGTTCGACGATGCCGAGCGCGGCGCCAACGCCACCCTCACCGTGGATCTCGTCAAGCAGGAAATCCGCGGTCCCGACGGCGGCGTGATCAAGTTCGAGGTCGACGCGCACCGCAAGCACTGTCTGCTCAACGGGCTCGACGACATCGGAATGACCATGGTCAAGAGCGACAAGATCGAGCGATTCGAAGACAAGGCCAGGGCGGCGCGGCCTTGGGCGTAAGAGAAACGGCTCTCGTCCGCAAATCGGAAGCCGTCATGACCGCGGCCATTTCCGTTGTGCACCTCGACAAGACCTACGCCTCCGGCTTCCAGGCGCTCAAGGACATCAACCTTGAGATCCGCAACGGCGAGATTTTCGCGCTGCTCGGCCCGAACGGCGCCGGCAAGACGACGCTGATCAGCATCATCTGCGGCATCGTCAATCCGTCCGCCGGCAGGGTCGCGGTGGACGGTCATGACATCATCGCCGACTACCGCGCCGCCCGCTCGCTGATCGGTCTGGTGCCGCAAGAGCTGACGACCGACGCCTTCGCCTCGGCGTGGGCAACGGTGTCGTTCAGCCGCGGGCTGTTCGGCAAGCCCGCCAATCCCGCTCACATCGCAAAAGTGCTGAAAGAGCTGTCCTTGTGGGACAAGAAGGACGACAAGATCATGACGTTGTCCGGCGGCATGAAGCGCCGCGTCATGATCGCCAAGGCGCTGTCGCACGAGCCGCGGATCCTCTTCCTCGACGAGCCGACCGCCGGCGTCGACGTCGAGTTACGCAAGGACATGTGGGACCTTGTGCGCGCGCTGCGCGCCTCCGGCGTGACCATCATCCTGACCACGCACTATATCGAGGAAGCCGAACAGATGGCCGACCGTATCGGCGTCATCAACAAGGGCCAACTCATCCTGGTGGAGAACAAGGCCGAGCTGATGCGCAAACTCGGCCGCAAGCAGTTGACACTCGAGCTGACTGAACCCATCGCGGCGGTGCCGGCGGCGCTCGCCGGCTATCACCTTGTGCTGGCCGCCGGCGGTAACGAACTGATCTACACCTACGACACCCAGGGCGAGCGCACCGACATCACGGCGTTGCTCGACGACCTCAAGCGCGCGGGAATCAGGTTCAAGGACCTGCATACCACGCAAACCTCGCTAGAGGACATTTTTGTCGACCTGGTGAGTGAAAGACCATGAACTTTTATGCCGTCAGCGCGATCTATCGATACGAGATGGCGCGCACCCGGCGCACCTTGCTGCAAAGCATCGTCTCGCCGGTGATCTCCACCTCGCTATATTTCGTTGTGTTCGGCGCTGCTATCGGCTCGCGCATCAGTCAGATCGAAGGCGTCCCCTACGGCGCGTTCATCGTGCCGGGGCTGATGATGCTGATGCTGCTGACCCAGAGCATCGTCAACGCCGCGTTCGGTATCTACTTTCCCCGCTTCGTCGGGACGATATACGAGCTCCTTTCTGCCCCGGTATCCTCTTTTGAGATCGTGCTCGGCTCTGTCGGCGCGGCGGCGACCAAGTCGATCATTCTCGGCTTGATTATCCTGGGGACGTCCGCCTTGTTTGTGCCATTGCAGATCGTGCATCCGGTCTGGATGCTGACCTTTTTGGTGCTGACCTCGATCAGCTTCAGCCTGTTCGGCTTTATTCTCGGCGTCTGGGCCGACACTTTCGAGCAATTGCAAATCGTGCCGCTGCTCATCGTCACGCCGTTGACGTTCCTCGGCGGCACGTTCTATTCGACCAGCGTATTGCCGCCGTTATGGCGCACGATCACGCTGTTCAATCCGGTACTCTATCTGATCAGCGGCTTTCGCTGGAGCTTTTTCGGTCTGGCCGACGTCAATGTCGAGATCAGCATTGCCGTGATCATCCTGTTTCTTGTCGTGTGCATGGTTATCGTGTGGTGGATCTTCAGGACCGGCTACCGGTTGAAGGCTTAACGGGGACGTCGTGAGTACGGCAAAAATCACCTTGATCGGCGGACCGACCGCACTCATCGAAATCGGCGGATTTCGTCTTTTGACCGACCCGACCTTCGATGCTCCGGGCGAGTACAAGCTCCCCCATGTCACGCTGAAAAAGACCTCGCATCCGGCGCTGACCGCGGAGCAGATCGGACGCGTCGATGCGGTGTTGCTGAGCCACGACCAGCATGCCGACAATTTCGATCACGCCGGCCGGGCCTACGCCATGCAGGCGCCGCGGCTTTTGACCACCATCGTCGGCGCGAAAAGACTCGGCGGTGTCGCCGAGGGCTTGGCGCCCGGCGAAAGCACGAAGCTGACCAATCCGGCGGGGACGTTGACCATCACGGCGACCCCGGCGCGGCACGGGCCAGCCGGCATCGAGCCGTTGGCCGGCGACGTGATCGGTTTCGTGCTGTCGTTGGCCGGCGCCAGGCCGATCTACATCACTGGCGACACCGTCTGGTACGAGGGCGTCGGCGAGGTGGCGCGACGCTTCCAGGCAGGCTTGGTGCTCCTTTTCGCCGGCGCCGCGAAGACGCGCGGCGCGTTTCATCTCACCATGGACGCCAACGACGCGCTCGACACCGCGCATGCCTTTCCCGACGCCACCATCGTTCCTCTCCATTACGAAGGGTGGGCGCATTTCAGTCAGAGCGGCGACGATCTCGTGCAATCGTTCAAGGCGCTCGGCATCGGCGCGCGGCTGCGGCTCCTCGAGCCCGGCGTGCCGACGGCGATTGAGCTGTAATTGCAGGGCAGGGCCGCTTAAGCCGGCGGCACCTTGGCGATCGCATCGGCGATCGCGACCGTGCGCCGCGCCGTGTCGGCATGCAGCCGTTCGACCATGCGGCCGTCGATCTGGATGACGCCTTTGTTGGCGTTTTCCGGCAAATCGAAAGCGGCGATGATTTTCCGCGCCCACGCCACCTCGTCCGCTGTCGGCGAGAACGCTTCATTGCAGGGTGCGATCTGCTGGGGGTGGATCAGCGTCTTGCCGTCGAAGCCGAGATCGCGCGCCTGCCGGCATTCGGCGGCAAAACTTTCCGTGTTGCCGAGCTCGTTATAGACGCCGTCGAGAATATCGAGGCCGTAGGCGCGCGCCGCGGCGACGCAGGTCATCAGCCACGGCAGCATCGGCGCGCGGCCCGGCACGATTCGCGCGCGGGTGTCCTTGGCGAGATCGTTGGTGCCCATGACGAAGCCGGCCAGCCGCGTCAGCGGATCGCGCGCCGCCGCCGCGATCTCGCGGGCGTTGAGCATGGCGAGCGGTGTTTCCATCATCGCCCAGAGGCGTACGCCGGCCTCGGCGCGGACGCCGACGAGGTGCTTGGCGACCTCGCGAAGTTGCTCGGGCGCCGATACCTTCGGCACCAGCAACGCATCGGGGCCGGCGACGGCGACGGCGAGATCGTCGTGCCACCAGGCGGTATCGAGTCCATTGATGCGCACCAGCACCTCGCGGCTGCCAAAGCCGCCGCTCTGCAGCGCCCGGATGATGAGCTCGCGCGCTGCCGCCTTGGCATCCGGCGCGACGGCGTCCTCGAGATCGAGGATGAGGGCGTCGACCGGCAGCTCGCGCGCTTTCTCCAGCGCCCGCGCGTTCGAGCCGGGCATGTAAAGAACACTGCGCCGCGGGCGGATGGTCATCGCTCGCTCCCTTTTCCAGCCGGCAAACTAGCGTCCCTGTGGGCATTGTCCACAGGCGTGTTTGTGCGGCTGTGCCGGGCTATGGCCCACGCGTCTGCGGCGACCAAGCGCGTCAAAACGGCGCGAGTTGCTACCGCTACGTCGCCTGCGCCGCGGTGGTACGGAAGCGCAGGATCGCCGCTAGGAAAAACAGGCCGCCTATTCCGGCGACCAGCAGAAATTGCGGCCAGACCACCTCGAAGCCGGCGCCGCGATAGAGGATCGATTGCGCAAACGACACGAAATGCGTCGACGGCGAGGCCTCCATCACGGTCGCCAGCCAAGGCGGCATGCTCTCCAGCGGCGTATTGCTGCCCGACAGCATGTTCATCGGCATGTAGACCAAGAGGTAGAGCAGGCCGAGCTGCGGCATCGAGCGCGCCACGGTGCCGAGGAATATGCCGATCGCGCAAGCAAAGAACAGATAGATCGCCACGCCGACCATGAACAGCGGGATCGAGCCGGCAATGGGAATGCCGAGCAAGGCGCGAACCACCAAATAGAGCGAAAGACCAACCGCCACAATGATAACCAGGCTGTTGGCCCAGACCTTGGACATCGCGATCTCGAACGGCGTCAGCGGCATCACCAGCAGATGGTCCATGGTGCCATGCTCGCGCTCGCGGACGATGGCAGCCCCGGCGAGAATAATGGCCAGCATGGAGACGCTGTTGATGATGCCCATGACGCTGGTGAACCATGCCGTCGTGATGTTGGGATTGAACGCGATGCGCACGTCGAGATTGACCGGCGACAGTGGTGTGCCCTCGGCATGCGAGAGGAAGTCCTGGATCTCGGTCATAATGATCTGCCCGGCATAATCCGAGCCGAGCCCGGCCTGGATCATCGCCGTGGCGTCGACATCGACCTGGATGGCGGGTATCCGGCCGGCGAGAACATAGCGTTCGAAATTCGGCGGGATGTCGATCACGAAGGTGTATTTCCCGGCATTCATCAGCGGAACGATATCCCGCTCGGCGATCGGCTGCGGCGTCTGAAAATACGGCCGCAGGAACGCATGGACGATGCGCCGCGACAATTCGGAATGATCCTCGTCGACGAATGCGATCGACGCGTTGTGCACTTCCTGCGAATTGCTCTGCGCCTGGGCGATGATGGCGAGCGAGAAGGCGTAGATGACCAGCCCCAACAGCACGTAATCGCGCAGGAAGCTGCGTAGTTCCTTGGTGCCAAGCCAAAAAATGTTTGCAATCATCCGCATCGGGTTTGTCCCCAGCGCATAATCTTTTCGGAAAACCGGTTTCCACTTTTCCGGATCATGCTTTAGCGTTCCTGCTTGCGCAGCAGCAGAAGACTCATCGTTGTCAGCACTGGGATAAAGACGATGAGGGCTGCCAAATCGTTGCCGAGGTCAGTAAGACCCAATCCCTTGGTAAAGGTGCCGACGCTGATCGGCACGAAATAGGTCATGGGGAACGCCCGTCCCATGATTCGTGCCGTCCCGGAGAGCGACGAGACCGGCGTCATCATGCCGGAAAACTGCGACGCCGGCAGGAAGGTCATAATGGCGGTGCCGAATAATGCGGCGATCTGTGTGCTTGCGAATGCTGAAATCACCATGCCATAGGCGGTGGTCGTGGTGACGAAGAGCAGGACGCCGAGAAGGAGCGCCAGGAAGCTTCCCTTGAGCGGCACTTCGAAGATAAACAAAGCCATCAGGAACATCACGGCAAAATTCACCATGGCGACGCCGATATAGGCAAGCTGCTTGCCGAGCAGAAATTCGATCCGCGTGACCGGCGTCACATAAAGATTTGTGATCGAGCCGAGCTCCTTTTCGCGGACAATGGCGAGTGCCATGAGGATCGCCGGGAACAGCGCCAGCAGCAAGGAGATGCTCGCCGGCACCATGGCGTAGATACTCTCGAAATTTTGATTGTACTTGAACCTGAGTTCGATGTTGGCAGGTGGATTGGCCTCTGGCGCCGTCGTCTTCACGGCCGGATCGGTCAAATAGAGCTGATGCATGGCCTGCAGATAGCCGTGGATGGTCTCGGCGCGGAACGGCATGGCGCCATCCACCCAGGCGCCGACCCAGGCCGGACGACCGCGCTCGATGTCGCGGCCGAAGTCCGGCGGGATTTCAATGGCGGCCTTGATGGCCCCGCTCTGCAGGCGCTTCTCGAGATCGGCGTAGTCGGCGAGCGGCGGCCGCTCCACGAAGTAACTCGAGCCTCTCAACTCCTCGAGGTAGGCGCGGCTCTCGTGACTTTGATCGTGATCGAGCACCGCAAAGCTCAGATTGTTGACGTCGGTCGAAATTCCGAAGCCGAACACCAGCATCAGCATCGCAGTGCCGCACAAGGCGAAGGTCAGTCGAATCGGATCGCGGAGCAGCTCGATTGTTTCGCGGATCGTATAGGCGAACAGACGCTGCAAGCTAAATGCGCGTTGCGGCGCCGGCGGCGGCCGTACTTGAGGCAGCGCCGCGGCGGGAGGCGCAACCTCGGCGGCAGCCGCCGCGCGCGATCCGGTCGCCTCCTCGAGATAGCTGATGAAAGCGTCTTCCAAGGTCGCGGCGCCGCGCGCCCTGACCAGGTTGCCCGGTATATCGGTTGCCAGCACGCGTCCGGAGTCCATCAGCGATATGCGATCGCAGCGCTCGGCCTCGTTCATAAAATGGGTCGAGACGAAAATGGTCACGCCCTGATTGCGCGATAGGTCGATCAGCAGCTCCCAGAACCGGTCGCGCGCCAAGGGATCGACGCCCGAAGTCGGCTCGTCGAGAATCAGCATCTCCGGCTCATGCACGATGGCAACGGCCAGCGACAGCCGCTGCCGGATGCCCAGCGGCAGCTCGGAGGTGCGCTGTTCGAGGTAGTCCTCGAGGCCGAAGCGATCGACAAGCTCGCGAAGCCGGGTCCGCGCTTTGCCGACGGGCAGATGGAACAGCCGGGCATGAAGCTCGAGGTTCTGCCGGACGGTCAGCTCGGTATAGAGCGAGAACGACTGCGACATGTAGCCGACGCGGCGGCGCGAATTGATGTCGCTGGCGTCGAGCGGCTGGCCGAACAGCAGGGCCTCGCCTTCGCTCGGCGCCAACAGTCCGGTGAGCATCTTCATCGTCGTGGTCTTGCCGCAGCCGTTGGAGCCGACAAAGCCGAAGATCTCACCGCGTTCGATGGTGAAGCTCACCCGGTCGACGGCGGTGAAGTCGCCGAAGCGGCGTGTCAGGTCGCGCGCCGTGATCACCGGCTCGGCATCGACAATACGGTGCGGTGGGACTTTCAGTTTGGTGTGCCCGGCCCTGATGTCTTCCGGCAGCAAGGCGATGAAGGCCTCTTCGACGGTCGCGGCGCGCGTTTGCGCCTTCAGATCGGCCGGCGAGCCGGCGGCCAGGACCTTGCCGTCGTTCATGGCGATGAGCGTATCGAACCGCTCGGCCTCTTCCATGTAGGCGGTGGCGACCACGACGCTCATGCCCGCGCGACGCGACCGCATGCGGTCGATCAACTCCCAGAATTGCCGCCGCGACAACGGATCGACGCCGGTCGTGGGCTCGTCGAGGATCAGAAGGTCGGGATCGTGGATGAGCGAGCAGCACAGCCCGAGTTTTTGCCGCATGCCGCCCGACAGTTTCTTCGCCGGACGATCGGCGAAGGGCGCAAGCTCGGTGCTTTGCAAAAGCTCGGCAATTCGCCAGTCCCGCTCGGAACGGGACTGCCCGAACAGCCGGCCGAAAAACTCGATATTCTCGCGGACGCTGAGGTCCGGATAAAGGTTCTTGCCGAGCCCTTGCGGCATGAAAGCGATGCGCGGGCAAACCGCGGCGCGATGCGCGGCGTCTGTCATGTCGCCGTCAAGCACGACAACGCGGCCGGATTGCAGTTGCCGCGCGCCGGCGATGATGCTGAGCAGCGACGACTTGCCGACGCCGTCGGGGCCGATCAGCCCAACCATGCAGCCGGCCGGCAGCGCCACCGTGACGTCATCGAGTGCCGCCACACGGCCGTAACGTTGCGTGACGTTCTCGAGCCATGCGACAGCGGGCATGACAGTCCCGCTCATTGCCCGCTGGTGCCTTGCAGGGATGCCGGCCAAGTCGCGGCCGTATCGGTCAGTACGTAAGTGATGCCCGGCAGCCCGCTGCGCACGATATCGGCCCGCCCGCGCAGCCGCTCGGGATCGATGCGGACCCGGATGCGGAACATCAGCTTGTCGCGCTCGCTCTGGGTCTCGACGATTTTCGGGGTGAATTGCGCCTGCGAGGCGATGAACGACACTTTCGCCGGGATCGCGACTTTCGGATAGGCGTCGAGCACGATGCGGGCATCGGCGCCGAATCGCACCTTGCCCGCCGTTTCGGTCGGCAAATAGACGTCCATGTACACGTAGGACGTGTCGAGCATGGCGAAGACCTTGCCGCCGGCAGGAAGCACCTCACCGATATTGGCGATGCGATACTGGATGCGGCCTTCGTGCGGCGCGACCAACGTGTTATCGGCAATCTCGACGTTATAGAGCTCGACATCGTGGGTCGCCGCTTCGAGCGCGTGCTGGGATTCCGTCACCCGCGCCGTTGCGGCTTCGAGCCCGGCGATGGCCCCATTCAATTGCTGCTGGCGCTGGTCCACGACTTCCTGGGTCTGAAAGCCCTTCTTCAACAAGGCGGTGGCGCGGTCGAACTCCTGTTGCGCCAGCAACACCTGCGTTTTCTGCTGGGTGACATTGGCGTTCGCTTCGTCGACGGCTCTTCGCGCCTGACTGACCTGGGCTTCCGATTTTTTCAGCGAGGCAGCGAGGTCGCGCGTATCCATGCGGGCGACAACCTGACCGGCTGCGACCAGGTCGCCTTCGTCAGCCAGCATCTCGGCGATGCGGCCGGCATACTTGGTGTCGATGTTGATTTCGTCCGCCTCGAGCCGGCCATTGCCGAAGGCAATGCCGGGCGGCAGCGGCGGGTGCAGCCGCTGCCACCAATAATAGGCCCCGCCGGCGCCACCGGCCAATATGGCGAGCGCAAGGGCGATGCGAATCCACCGTCTGCGGCTTGGCCGCCGGATCGTCGCCGGCAAGCCGGTGCCGGATTGCGCTGGTACGAGGTCATGGGCGTTCGATACGAGCGGCGGTGCGTGCTCGATTGTCGCCGGCCGTTTGGTATCGTCGGGGCTGCTATTTTCGTTCATTTGGCATCCGCCTCGATCAATCCGCCTTCAGCCGGGGAAAGGCGATGATCACCCGTTCATCCGAATTCATTTGGTCGGAAGATTAATCGCGCGCCTCACCGGCAGAAACTGAGGAATTGGCCCTAAGGGACAATACGGATCATTCGCAGTGCCCTTGGCCTGGCTATTGCGTCAGGTCTTGAGATCCTCACCATCCGCCCCTTGCCTTGCGCGGAACCCAATTGTCGCCTGCCTTGACATAGGACCGTTTGACGGCGGCCCAGGCTATCCGGTGCGCGGCTTCTTCCTGCCGCGATTCACCGGCATGCGCGCCGTAGGCATGATTGAAAGCCTCGCGATAGATGTCCAGGGCATGCTCGGACAGGTGATACCGGACCGACGCCGGCAGATCGGCGTTCGTTTGATACGGCATGGCCGTTCCTCGCCATTTGTCGAAGTTATTCAGTATCTCGCAGGGGCGGCCCGTTACGTTTGACGCAAATCAAAAGCAACTGCTGCGGCTGCGTCTACCGCGATTCTTCTTTTTCATCCGTCGCCGGCGCACGGGGAACCCTCACGCCGCTGTGGCGCCCTTGATTTCTTGAGCCGGATTCACGTTTTGAAAACGCGATGTGCGCCGGCGTTGCATGTCTGGCCCCCACCAGGCGAATGTTAGGCCGACCTTCCAATACCTGGCGGCTAAGGCATTGATATGCATCAGGTCATGCGACGGCACGACCAAAACACAAAAACGCGATCGTCTCGTTTTTTTGATGCAGATCAAAGGTCAGCGCAAATAGCGGGCATTTGCTGCGTAAAGTTGCAATCTCAATCGGAGGGTGTGTCATGGCTGAAACCATCACCAAACTGCCCGCAAAAACCGAGGAAAAAGGGACTGCATCGGCGTTAAGATCTTGGCGGCCATTCGACAGTCTTCGTGGCGAAATCGATCAGCTGTTTGACGAATTTGACGGCGGCGTCTGGCGCTGGCCGTTCCGCCGCTCGTTCTTCGATATCGAGCCGTTCCGGCGGATCGAAGCGGTTTTCGGCGCGGCACCGGCTGTCGACGTCACGGAGACCGACAAGGCGTATGAAATCGCGGCCGAATTGCCCGGCATGAGCGACAAGAACGTCGAGGTGAAATTGGCCGACGGCGTCCTCACCATCAAGGGCGAGAAACAGGAGGAGAAAGAGGAGAAGAAGAAGGATTATTACCTGCATGAGCGCAGCTTCGGCTCGTTCCAGCGCGCCTTTCAGGTGCCCGACGGCGTCGATGCCGACCAGATCGAGGCAAGCTTCAAGAATGGCGTGCTCATGGTAACGCTGCCGAAGAGCGCGCAGGCGCAGAAGACAGCAAAGAAAATCGACGTCAAAGCTGCCTGATTGCGCCTTGCGGACTGATCGTTCAACAATCCGGATTGCGTCGAATGACGCAATCCGGTTTATTTCAATTGGCATTCCGGAGTGCACCAGGTCGCATAGACCGTGATCGCGCTCTGAGATTATTGGATTCTTTCGATTGGTGCGACCGCACGTGGCGAGGCGCGTCCCGTGTCGGCTCAGCGAGCCAGCGCCCAATGCCAGGCCACGCTTCATCGAGGGTCGTCTTGCCCATGAACAGGCCGACATGGCGGCACGGCGCCAACGCCTTGCGGATGTGACATGCCGGAGTGCCGACCAGATGCTCGGCCGCGAATAATTGCGCCGACGCCACCAACTCGTCGTCGCGAGCGGCCAAAAGGAACATCGGCACCGTCACAGCCGCGAGCTTGACCGGTTGTCCGAGCGCGGTCAGGGCGCCGGTCGCGAGTTCGTTGCGCTTGTACAATTTTTCGACGACTTCGAGGAAATAGCGTCCCGGCAAATCGAGGGTCCAGGAATACCACTCCTGGAACAGCGCCTCGACCCGGGCGAAGGCGGCGGAGCCGGTCGGTTCGGCGGTCTGCAGCAGTTGTCGCACATCCTCGGCGTCGACCGATTCCGGTCCCCAAAACGTCAGCACTTTGCGGCCGGGAACGCAGCCGTCGCCGAGCCGCACCAGCTCGCGAAACATCGCCAGCGGGCTGGCTTCGGCAAGCGCGGACAGAGCCGACGACCCAGCTTGGATGTCGATCGGCGCGCCGGCCAGCACCAGCTTGCGGACCTTTGTCGGGAAACGTGCAGCGTAAAGGAGCGCCATCCAGCCGCCCTGACACAAGCCGATGAGATCGACGGAACCGCCGATCTCATCCACCAGCACATTGAGATCGGCGAGATAATCGTCGATGCCGAGAAGGCGCATCTCCGCGGTCGCCGAACGCCAGTCGGTCACGAACAGCCGCCGCAAACCGGCGTCGCGTAACGCGGCGACCAGACTGTGCTCGGGTGCAAAATCGGCGAGTGCGGCGCCATGCAGGGCCAACGGCGCGCATATCAGGGCGGCCGCGCTATTATGGTCGGTGGTGAAATCGCGCAGCCGGACGGTTTCCAGCTCCAGCGCGATCGCATGCGGCGTCGTCCATTGCGGCTCGCTCGGCGCCTTACTGTCCGGCGGACCGACGGCAAAGTCGGCGAAATGCCGGGCGGCGACCGCCGCCATCTCACCCGTCGCTGCCGCGGCAAAAGCCGGCCAGAGAAACGCCAGATAGGGAGATTGACGACCCGCGGGCTCGTACATCGGACAACCCCAGGGTTCTAGGTGCCATACTGTCATCCGGCCGTAACAAATTGACCTTGATGTGCGTCAAATAGATTTCCCATCAGCCTGTCTACTGTGACCAGGTCCGCGACGGAGGCAGTATCTTGGAGCATCACGCTGAAGTGCTCAGCCGCGGACTCTGGCGGCAACGGCCTGCGAATTGGCGGGATCTGGCGGCACTGGTGCTGATCGTCGCCGGTATCCTGCTGATCGGATCGGGCGCAAGGCAAATGCTCGCGCCCTTTCCCGCTGCACAGCAACCGGAAATTTCGCTCTCCCCCGGTGTTCTGCCGAATTATGCACTACGCACGACGATGCGGATGCTGGCGGCGCTAGTCGCGTCGTTCATCTTCACATTCACCTACGGCACATTGGCGGCAAAGAGCCGACGCGCCGAAATGGTGCTGATTCCGCTGCTGGACGTGCTGCAATCCGTACCGGTGCTTGGCTATCTCTCGTTCACCGTCGTCTTCTTCGTCGCATTGTCTCCCAATAGGGCATTAGGGGTGGAGCTTGCCGCGATTTTTGCGATCTTCACCAGCCAAGCCTGGAACATGGCTTTCAGCTTTTTCCAGTCGTTGCGCACCATTCCCTACGATCTCGATGAAGCAAGCCGCGGTTTTCGCTTCTCCGGCTGGCAGCGTTTCTGGCGCCTTGAGGTCCCTTTCGCCATGCCGGGCCTCATTTGGAACACGATGATGTCGATGTCCGGCGGCTGGTTTTTCGTGGTCGCCTCGGAAGCCATCGCCGTCGGCGACCTGCATGTCGCGCTCCCGGGCATCGGCTCCTACGTCGCGCGCGCGATCGAGGCGCGCGACCTCGCGGCGGTCGGCTGGGCGATTCTGGCGATGACCGTCACGATCTTCATCTACGATCAGCTTCTGTTCCGGCCCCTGGTCGCCTGGGCGGACAAGTTTCGTTACGAGCAGACGGCGTCGGCGGTTGCGCCGCGGAGCTGGATCCTCGATCTGTTCCGGCGCACCAGCCTGTTGCGCACGGCCGGTGAATCGATCGGCGCCATGACGCAAGCCGCCGCGCGCGCCCGGCTCTCGCCGCGGATATTTTCCCGACCGCACGCCGGGCGGAAAATTCCTTCGCGCCTGCTCGATGTCGTCTGGTATGGACTTGCCTTGGTCGCCGTTGTCTATCTCGGCGTGGTGCTGCTGCGCTTTGCCGGGGCGCAATTGTCATGGGGGGATGTCGTCGACGTGATCGGCGATGGCGGCATCACTCTGCTCCGCGTCGCCGTCCTCATCGTCATTGCGAGCGTCATTTGGGTCCCGATCGGAATAGCCGTCGGCTTGCGTCCGGCCGTGGCGGAAAAGGTTCAGCCGGTGGCGCAGTTTCTCGCGGCATTTCCGGCAAACCTGCTCTTCCCGCTTGCGGTCTATCTGATCGTCCGGTTCGACCTGTCGCCCGTCATCTGGCTGAGCCCGCTGATGATTCTCGGCACACAGTGGTACATCGTGTTCAACGTCATTGCCGGTGCCAGCGCCTTTCCAAACGACCTCGAGGAGGCGGCCAAAACGTTCCGGATCCACGGCTGGCGCTGGTGGCGCGACGTGATGCTGCC
This sequence comes from Xanthobacteraceae bacterium, assembly GCA_050010955.1. Classification (GTDB taxonomy): domain Bacteria; phylum Pseudomonadota; class Alphaproteobacteria; order Rhizobiales; family Xanthobacteraceae; genus BOG-931. The sequence goes on from JBEKJZ010000034.1 coordinate 25,094, forward strand.
GGGGGTCTTTCCCTATTATGTGACCGGCGCCATCACCGCATCGGGTGGGGCGTGGAACGCCAGCATCGTCTCCGAGGTGGTCAGTTGGGGGCCGACCAAGCTCGATGGCGGGGGCCTTGGCGCCTACATCGCGCGCATGACGGCGGCCGGCGATTTTCCGCGGATCGCGCTCGGCATCGCCGTCATGTCGATTCTCGTCGTCGGAACGAATCGTCTGGTGTGGCGGCCGCTCTATGCCTATGCGGAACGCCGGACGCGGCTCGATTGAGTGGGTCAAATGGATGGGTGGGACAAATCGTGGCCGATGACAACAGCGCCATCATCGACCTGCGCAAGGTCTGCATGGCTTTTCCCAAACGCTCGGGCGAGCCGCTCTTGGTCCTGGACGACATCGACGTGTCGATCCGCGCCGGCGAGTTTCTCGGCCTCCTCGGCCGCTCAGGTTCAGGCAAATCGACTTTGCTACGGATCGCCGGCGGCCTCATCAGGCCCACGTCCGGCAACGTCCTCTACCGCGGCGCGCCGCTGACCGAGCCGGCCGAAGGCATCGCCATCGTGTTCCAGACTTTCGCGCTGTTCCCCTGGCTCACGGTGCTGGAAAATGTCGAGGCGGGGCTCGACGCGCTGGGCTTGCCGCGCGAGGAAGCGCGCCAACGGGCAGAGGCCGCCATCGATCTCATCGGGCTCGATGGCTTCCAGTCCGCCTATCCGCGCGAGCTGTCCGGCGGCATGCGTCAACGCGTCGGCTTTGCCCGGGCGACGGCGACGCGGCCCGATCTGCTGTTGATGGACGAGCCTTTTTCGGCGCTCGACGTTCTGACCGCCGAGACCCTGCGCGCGGATTTTCTCGACCTGTGGGTCGAACACCAGCTGCCGACCAAATCGGTGCTCATGGTGACGCACAATATCGAGGAAGCGGTGCTGATGTGCGACCGCCTGATCGTTCTGTCGTCAAACCCGGCGCGGATCGCGGCGGAAATCCCGGTGACGTTGCCGCGCCCGCGCAACCGGCTCGACGACGAATTCGGCAACATCGTGGACAATGTCTATGCGGTGCTGACCGCGCGCACGATCGCGTCGCTGGGCGCGCTCAAACAGGCTCGCGAGGGCGTGGCGCAGCCGCTGCCGCGGGCGTCAGTCAATCGCATGAGCGGCTTGATCGAGATCCTCGCGGCGCCGCCCCATGACGGCCGGGCGGAGCTCGAGACGCTCGCCAGCTCGCTGTCGCTGGAAGTCAATGATCTCTTCCCCTTAGCCGAAGCCCTTCACATTCTGGAATTTGCCGAGATCAAGGACGGCGCTTTGCGGCTGACCGCCGCGGGAAACGTCTTCGCGCGCAGCAACACCGACGAGCGCAAGCGGCTGTTCAAGGAACATCTGCTCCAATTCGTGCCGTTGGCCGCGCATATCTGCCGCGTGCTGCGCGAGCGCGAGGCACGCCAAGCGCCACGAATGAGATTTGAGGTGGAACTCGAGGATCATTTCACTCACCAAGACGCGGAAAGCACGCTGCGCGCCGTGACGGCCTGGGGGCGCTATGCGGAGCTGTTCGCTTATGACGATGAGGCCAGAACCTTCGCGTTGATCGAAAATCCGGCGTGACCGCAATAGCCGTCACGCCGGCGGTCACGACCCTCCGCGTCCGCGAAGAACCATCGCTTTGATCCAGATCAAAGCATCTGCAACTGCAGCGCGACAAGCTTTATGATATGCAGTGGCAGCCTATCTCTACCGCGCCGTTCGATCGCGAGCTTGAGCTGGCCGTCTTTGAGAGGGATGGGCCTCACGCTCTTGCGTTCGCCTGCCGGCGTATTGCCAGCGGCTGGATTAGCGCAGAAACCAAACAGCAGATTGACGTGCGCCCCACGCATTGGCGGGAGTGGAACGCAAAGCCTTAGCGCGTCTGTTGGTGTCGGGTGTCTCCTTCACCGCCGCCGTTCCGCCCGCCGCGCTATTTAACGAAGTCCAGCGACCGCGCCACCGGTGCGGAAGCTCGACTTGTTCCCGACGCTCTGTTGCAGAAACTACGGGGCCGCCGAAGCGAGCGGGACCAACGGCCGCGTTGCCTGCGCGCCGCCGGCCAAACGCCAATCGCAGCACATCCGCGGAAGACAATTTCGCCTGGTTTATCTGGGTGCTGGTGAGGAATTGTTAACCATACCGGGCGTTAATCGGGCCTCGACGTGCGCTGGATCAGGGCCGGATTACGCGTATGCGGGTCACCCGCTTTGCTCGGCGCAGCGATTGCTGCGGCGGGGTGCGCGCGGCAACCTGTAGCCTACGTAGCCACTCCGACCGCGGCGGCGCCGTCCGGCGTCGACAACGTGGTCTATGGCGACGCGACGCCCGCGCCCCGTGCCGCCCAACCTTACGCTGCGGCGCCGTATGCAACGGCTTCTACTGCGGCACCTTCCGCAACGGCTTCTTCTGCCCGGGGCCTCTTTACGATGGGTCCTTCTGCAAGGGGCGATGCCGCGGCTTCTTCCACAGCGGGCTCTGTGGCGGCTCCTGCTGCGGCGGCACCTTCCGCAACGCCTTCTTCCACCAGCGGCCTCTACGCGATGGTTCCTTCTGCAAGGGGCGATGCCGCGGCTCCTGCCACAACCGGTTCCGTCGCCGCGCCTTCTGTCATCCGGGTCGATGCGCCGGCGGCTTATGCCTATGCGCCGGCCGTTTCCGAGGGCCCCTACACCCTCGATTCCGGCGATCGGCTGCGCGTCGTCGTGTTCGGTCAGGAAGGGCTGACCAACTCCTATGCGGTGGATGCCAGCGGCCATATCGCCATGCCGCTGATCGGCCCGGTGCTGGCGCGCGGCGCGACCACCGACCAGCTTTCCAACCGGATCGCCGAAAAGCTGCGGGACGGCTTCATCCGCGAGCCGCACGTGGCGGTCGAGATCGAAGCCTATCGGCCGTTCTTCATCCTCGGCGAAGTCACCGCGCCGGGCCAATATCCGTTCGTCGCCAATATGAGCGTCGAGACGGCGGTAGCGATCGCCGGCGGATTCACGCCGCGGGCTTTCCGCAAGACCGTGATGCTGAACCGCACCCTCAACGGCCGGCAGGTGTGCACATCCGTCCCGGTCACTTTCCCGCTGCGTCCGGGCGACACGATCAACGTGCAGGAACGGTGGTTCTGATATCAGTGGTCAGTAATCAGATATCAGTAATCAGAACGGCCGACGTAAGCGAAACCCTGCTGATTGCTAATCTCTGATCCCTACTTCCTCAGGTGCTTCTGCAGGAACGCGATCGAGCGCCGCCAGGCGACCTTGGCAGCCGCTTCGTTGTAGCTGCCGCGCTCATCGCAATTGAAGCCGTGCTGCGCGTCGGGATAGGTGTAGATTTCACAATCGGCGCCGCGTTTTTGCTTGATCAACTCGACGTCGCTCATCGGGATCGAGGCGTCCTTCTCGCCGAAATGCAGCTGCGTCGGCACTTTCGGCTTCGCGTCGGCGTTCTTGGCGATCTGGCCGCCGTAATAGCCGATGGCCAACGACAGGCCCTCGAGCCTGGCGGCGGCGAGGAAAGCGATGGTGCCGCCCATGCAGAAGCCGATGATGGCGACCGGGCCGTCCTTTTTGAGATCGTCGATTGCCGCTTGGGTGTCCCGCATCATCACCACCCAGTCGGGATTGGCGACGAACTTGCGCGCGTTGGCGATCTCGTCCGGCGAATAACCGCATTCGAAATTCGGCTGCTGGCGATCGAACAGAGCCGGCGCCTCGGCGGTGTAGCCTTCGGCCGCGAGGCGGTCGCACACCGCGCGGATGTGATGATTGACGCCGAAAATCTCCTGGATGACCACGACGCCGCCTTTTGCCGGCCCGCTCGGCTCGGCGCGATAGGCGCCGAGCTTGAAACCGTCCGATGCGACCAGAGAGACATGCTGACCCAAGCTGATCCTCCTTCGACTGACAAGACCCGCCCCGCACGCCGGCCAACATATACCGTCGCGGATGTCGATTGAATGGCGGCAGAAGCCGCGGCTCTGCGTCCCCGCCTCAAGCGGGTCGAGCCAGCGCAAAGGCCTCCGCCAGGAGCTCGTACGAGCGCCGGCGCGCGGCATGGTCGTAGACCATGGTGGTAATCATTAATTCGTCGGCGCGCGTCGCTTCGATCAGCGGCCGCAATCGGCTCGTCACGGTCTCGATGCCGCCGACGGCCACGCGCCGGCGGTGCTGCGCGATGCGTTCGCGGTCGATAGGCGTATAGGGATAGGCGGCGGCCTCGGCAGGCGATGCCAACGGCAGATACTCGCCCTTGCTGCGGCGAATGAAATTCAAATCGGCGCTGGCGGCGATGCGCTCGGCCTCGGCGTCGCTATCGGCCGCGATCACCGCGGTAGCAAGAATGGCATATGGCTCTGGCAATGCCGCCGACGGCTGGAAATGCGCGCGATAACTCAGCATCGCGCTCTCCGCATCGTGCTCGGCGAAATGGTGCGCGAAGGCGAAACCCATACCAGTGGCGGCGGCCAGCTCGGCGCTGTAGCCGCTCGAGCCGAGCAGCCAGACCCGGGGCAGCGCCACATCCGCCGGCATGGCGTGCACGCTGCGGAACGGATGGCCTTCCGGAAAGCCGCCGCGCTCCAACAGCATCAGCTCTTGAAATCGCTCGAGGAAGTCGTCGCCGTCCCGCGCGTCCTGCCGGCGGCGCAGCGCGTAGGAGGTCACCGGATCGGTCCCCGGTGCACGGCCGAGGCCGAGATCGATGCGGCCGGGGAACAGCGCCTCCAGCACCTTGAAACGTTCGGCGACCATCAGCGGGGCGTGGTTCACCAGCATCACGCCGCCGGAACCGACACGAATGTGCGTCGTCGCCGCCGCGATCTGTCCGATCATGATCTCGGGCGCGGAACTGGCGATGCTGGCGAGGTTATGGTGTTCGGCAAGCCAGTAGCGCTTGTAGCCGAGGCGGTCCGCTAGCCGCGCCAGGTCGAGCGAGTTGCGCAGCGCCGCCGATCCCGGCGTGGCGGTGGTGACGGGTGACAGGTCGAGGACGGAAAGCGGGATCATACCGGCAGCGGTCAATTTTTTGACTCGGGGCTCCGCATCTCAGAGCGAACTTGTCGATGATCTGGAGGTCGCAGCGACAAACCGTGAGCGCAAGTCAGGCGCCGGTCAACCTTATGCAAGCTCAGCGGCCCAGTGGGTTGAAAAACGGGCCGCCGACCACAGTAGTCGCGTCTTCCGGAGGCCTTGAATTATCTTTCGAGCGATGGCTTTGCGCCAATCCTAGTAGCGACGTTTGCGAGGCGGTTTGAAAATTCGGTTGCAAGAATGCGGTATCTTGCTTGAGGTATTGGCTATCGAACTGACCGACAGCGTTGGCGCGCGACCCGTGCGCGCGGTAGGCCCAGGCGATGACGCGCCTCCGCTTGGCTCTGCTCACCGCGGCTTTGCGGTCGGGCTTATGCGCTACCTCCTCAACGGCTTTTGCGATGCTCGCCGGCGCGACTTCTCTCTCCGGTTTCTGCTCGACCTGAGGCCCCTGATCTGCCGTCGGGGATTCGATGACAGCGACGGCCGGCGTTTCCTGCGACGACGACGCGGCGTCGGCATGCGCTGCGGGCGCCGGCTCCGGCGCGGTGGCACCGAGCGGGTGGTTGTCCGCAGTCGGCGCAATGGTGTTTGGCGGCACGGTGGGTACGGCGGGCGCAGCGGGCCCGACCGCCGATTCCGTTGCTGCCACGGCCGCGGCTGGCTCCTCCGCCTCGGCCGCGCCGCGGTCCGGCACCGCAGCCGAGGCGGCGGGCGCCGATTCAACGCCCTCGCGATCATCACGCCGGAGCGTCGGCGGCTCCGTCGCCCGAGCGGCGCTCTGCGGCGGGCTCGTCTGAAAGCGACGATCAAAGGGCTCCGCCGCTGCAACCGCGACGGCAGCGGAATTGCCGGCGATGAGCTGCAGCGGTGCAGTGACGGGCGGCAAGCGCACGAGAGGTTCGTGGTTGACGCGGAAGGCGGCAAACACGCCGAATCCGCAGCTCAGCGCCACGATCGAGGCAACTATCGCCGCGATCATCAGGCGGATATTCGGAAACATTCGACCTCGCTGAACCCCCGCGCGATCCGCAGCAGCACGCATCACAAGGGGCGAGAGATCATCGCGAGGGTTTATTGCGTTCGCGCCGGTCGTGGCCCAGCGCCCGACGCATCACCGGACCGAAGGCGATTCGACCGCCGAATCCAACACTTGCGACGTTTACGTGAGTCGCTGAAAAACCAACAGGAAAAATTTGCCGGTCGACCGCGTCGCCGAGATCAACGCGCGGTCATCCTCAACGCGCGACCGCGCCTTGCGCCGATGCCGACGTTGCCGGCGATCCTGCCAAGACCACAACGCGGGTGCCGACATTGATCCTGTTGTAGAGGTCCTCGATGTCCTCGTTGGTCAGGCGAATGCAACCTGAAGACACGAAGGAGCCGATGGTCGAAGGCTGATTGGTGCCGTGAATGCGATAGAGCGTGTTGCCGAGATAGAGGGCGCGCGCGCCGAGCGGGTTGCCGTCGCCGCCGGCCATGAACCGCGGCAGATAAGGCTGGCGCTCGATCATCTCCTTGGGCGGATGCCAATCGGGCCATTCCGTCATGCGGCTGATGCGCTCGCCGCCCGACCAGGTGAAGCCTTCGCGCCCCACGCCGATGCCGTAGCGCAACGCTTTGCCGCCGCCGAGCACCAGGTAAAGGTACGTGTGCGGCGTATCGATGATAATCGTGCCGGCGGGCTCCGTGGTCGGGTAACCGACCAGCTGGCGGCGGAGTTGCGGCGGCAGCTCTTTGGCGGGACCGCTTTCCGGCTGATCTTCCGGTGGCAACGCCGTACCGACCGTGCCGCCCTCCGGTAGCGGGCCGGTAACGGAACCCGAAGAGACACTCACCGTGCCGGTGATGTCTCCGGGCGGACGCGGAACCGACTCGCCGCCACGCGAGGGCTGAGCTTGCGCCGCAGCGCGGTCAGCCGGGGCGAAATAGGGCGGCCGTGCCGGCGGATAAGCTCCCGGCTGGCCTTCGTCGTCGTCCGGACCGTAGGGTTGCACCGGCGCGCCGTTTGCATCGTGATAAACGGGGGGCGTACGGTAAGGTCCGCTAGGCTGTTCAGTGGCCGGCGCCCCGACGTCGAGCGGCGGCATCGGCGCGCTGCTATAGGGCTGCGGCGGCGGGTAATAACCCGGGGGTGGCGGGGTGTAGTAATCCGGCGGCGGATATGATTGCGCGGCCGCCTCGCCGAGCGAACCGACCAAGGCCAACGCGATGACGACAAAAATACTGCGCACGGTAAGGCCCCCGATGACCCGCAGAAACATGGCATTGCTTTGCAAAGAAGATGGGGCGGGAACAAGGCAATACCGCGGATGACGTGCCCGAAAAGGGTTCCGCAGCCAAGCGGCGGCACTGTCGGTCGAGTTCATGGGTAATGAATCGTGAAGAAGCGGAACCGGCCATCCGCGACGCATGTTAGGCTCGGCCGTCGGTCCTTTATCATGGTGATGGCCTCGCCGGATTGGATGGCAGCTACGGACGCAGTGGGAGACCCGACGTGAACCGACTTGGCATCAGCGCCCTTGTCCTGGTTTTGCTTCCCTGGTCGCCGCTGCATGCTCAAAATGCCACCATCGACGAGCTCAAAGGCAAGATTTTCGACGCGCGCATGGCCCAGCAGACGTTTGCGAACGGCTTGAAATACTGCAGCGAGCTGAACGGCAAGAGCTTCTATTATCAGTTGCGCAATCGCATCCTCAATTTGGAGGAGTATTTTCACTCCTTGGAAAACCTGGTGAAGGCGCAAGTCTTCAATCCCGACAAGCGGCGCCCCTGGACTTTGCAGGATGCCAAGGAACGCTGGGAAGAGGTGAAGAAACAGGCGCAGGCCGACAGGGAGAAATGCGAACTTGTTCAGAGTCTGCCCGACCTCGAGAAGCGCCTCGCGGAGCTGCAAAAGGCCAGTGCGGCGTCCGACAAAAAGGAATGAGCGAACGCGGAAACGATAGGGGCCGGCCCTCGGGTTTTGCCGCAGCGCCATGCCAGCCCCCGCGACCGCTGCGAAGGAATGTCAGATGGCGTCCGTGAGCGACTGGAAGGTGCCGTCCTCCGTGCAGCCGAAGCCGGAGGATTATGCCTACGATCTCAGTGAGGCCTTGGCCTGTATGGTGGCGCTGCGCGCAACCGTGCCCGCGGACGCGTTCACGGCGGAAACGCTCGGCACCGAGCGCGCCGGTAACGGTGTCATCATTCGCGGCAATGGCCTCGTCTTGACCATCGGCTATCTGATCACCGAGGCGGACACGATCTGGCTGACGCTGAGCGACGGGCATTCGGTGCCCGGCCACGTGCTCGGCTACGACCAGGAAACCGGCTTCGGCCTGGTGCAAGCGCTCGCCAAGCTCGACATGCCCGCGCTCGCACTCGGGCAGTCGGCGGCGACCTCGATCGGCGAGCGCGTCGTCTTGGGCGGCGCCGGCGGGCGGCAACACTCGGTCGCCGCGCGCATCGTCGCCAAGCAGGAATTCGCCGGTTATTGGGAATACGTGCTCGACGAAGCGATCTTCACCGCGCCGGCGCATCCCAACTGGGGCGGCACGGCGTTGATCGGACCTGCCGGCGATCTCGTCGGCATCGGTTCGCTGCAACTGCAGCAGGCGGTCGACAAAAGCCCGCCGCAGAACATCAACATGGTCGTCCCGATCGACCTCTTGAAGCCGATCTTCGACGACCTGCTGAAGTTCGGCCGCCGCAATGCGCCGCCGCGGCCCTGGCTCGGTCTTTATGCGACCGAGGTGGAGAACCGGCTGGTCATCGTCGGGCTGGCGGATGGGGGACCGGCGAAGCGCGCCGACCTGCGCACCGGCGACATCGTGCTGGCGGTCGCCGGCATGGAGGTCCGCGATCTCGCCGGTTTGTTCCGCCGCATTTGGACGCGCGGCCAGGCCGGTGTCGAGGTGCCGATCACCGTCTATCGCGACGGCGAGACCATGGAACTGCGTGTGAAGTCGAGCGAGCGCGATCGCTTCCTCAAGGGGCCGAGTTTGCATTGAGCGCCCGTAAACCCTCGCGGTACGTCGGATAGAGGAGCGTGACGCCAAGCTCGCGTTTGAGCTTGTCGTTGCGGACGCGCCGGCATTCCTGCCAAAAGCTCAAACCCATCGGCGACATCGACGGCGCGGCTTCCTCGAAGGGAATTTCCGGCGGCGGATCGCGACCCAAAAGCTGCGCCGCGAAAACAATCGGATCGCTCGGCGGGCTCGGCTCGTCGTCGGCGACGTTGAAGATGCCGGCGGCCTTGCGCGCGAACGCCGCATCGGTGGCTTGCGCGATGTCGGCGACGTGGATGCGATTGAAGACCTGGCCGGGCTTGACGATGCGTCGGACATCGCCGCGCGCGATCTGCACCAGCGCGTTGCGCCCAGGTCCATAAATGCCCGCCAGCCGTAGGATGGCGACGGCGACGCCTGATCGCCGGCCGAACTTTTGCCAAGCGTGCTCCACGGCCAGCCGTTCGCGCCCGCGTTCCGAATCCGGCTGCGGCGTCGTCTCCTCGTCCACCCAGGCGCCGCCGCGGTCGCCATAGACTCCGACCGTGGACAAATAGACGATCGACCGCAGCCGGCTCGCCTGCGCCAACGCTTCGCCGAAAGCCGCAAGCACCGGATCGCCCTTGGCGGTCTGCGGGATCGAAACCAGTGCGACATCGGCTTCGCCGATCGCGCTCTTTACTTCCGGGGTGGCGAAAGTGCCGTCGAAGGCGAAAGCCTTCAGCCGGCCGCCGAAACGCGCATTCAGAACGGCGGCATGTTCGGTGCCGCGCACGGTGCCGACAATGCGCTCGAAGCCGTCGCCAAACATGCCGACAAAATGTTCCGCCGAATAACCGAGACCGAAACACAGAAGCGTAGCCATCGGAGCCTCAACCATCGTGCGCGGAGGGTGAGGGAGGGACCAAAGCCGCCGCCCATTCCGCGATGACGTCTGGATCGCTTTCGGTAGCGCGACACTTCCCCGCGCAACGTTCGAGCCGCGCGCGGTCGAGCCGGCCGAGCGCCCACACCGCCGCGCCGCGGACGAGCGGCGCGGCATCGTCCAGCAAGCGCTCGGCCTCGGCCGCCAGCGCCGCGTCTCCCGAATTGCCGATCGCGATCAGCACATTGCGCACGAAGCGTGCGTGGCCGATGCGCTTGACCGCGCTTTTGCTGAACAGCGCGCGGAAGCCGGTGTCGTCGAGCCGCACCAGTTCGGCAAGGCGCGGCGCCCGCAGTGCGGCACGCGCCGCAAACTTCGTCTCGCGCCCGGCTTGCGCGAATTTGTTCCACGGGCAAACCGCCAGGCAGTCATCGCAGCCGTAGATGCGATTGCCGATGAGCGGACGCAGCGCGCGCGGGATCGGGCCCTTGTGCTCGATGGTCAGATAGGAGATGCAGCGCCGCGCATCGAGGCGATACGGCGCGGGAAATGCCGCGGTCGGGCAGATGTCGAGGCAGGCGCGGCAGGTGCCGCAATGGTCGCGCTCCGGGGCGTCGGGCGGCAGCTCGAGCGTGGTGAAGATGGCGCCGAGAAACAGCCACGAGCCTAATTCGCGCGACACCAAATTCGTGTGCTTGCCCTGCCAACCGATGCCGGCGGCTTGGGCCAGCGGCTTCTCCATGACCGGCGCGGTATCGACGAAGACTTTGACATCGCCGCCGGCTTTTTCGATGAGCCAGCGTCCGAGACTTTTCAGCCGCGGCCTGATCACGTCGTGATAGTCGTCGCCTTGGGCGTAGACCGAGATGGCGCCATGCAGGCGCTCTCGCAGGATCGCGAGCGGATCGCCATCCGGGCCGTAATTGACGCCGAGCATGACGATCGAGCGCACGTCCGCCCACAGCGCGTGGGGATCGCCGCGCCGATCGGCGTTTTTCGCCATCCAGTCCATGTCGCCGTGGGCGCCGGCGGAGAGGAAGTCGCGCAACCGCTCGGCGGCGCGCGGGATCGCGTCCGGCCGCGCGATACCGATGGCGTCGAAGCCCCGCGCGCGAGCGGCCTCGATGAGCGCCGCCTTGAGCGCGGCCGGGGTCAGAAGTCGAGATTGGCGTAGTGCGGCGACGGCGGCAGACCGGGCAGCGTCTCGCCAAGCAGGCCGCGGAACGAGGGTCGCGATTTGATCCTCGCGTACCAGGCCTTGGCGGTTTTGTCTTCGTCCCACGGCACATCGCCCAAATAATCGACGGCGGACAAATGCGCCGCCGCGGCCAGATCGGCATAGGTCAGCTTGTCGCCGGCCAGCCAGTCGCGCCGGCGAATGAGCCAGCCGATATAGGTCAGATGGTACCTGATATTGCCCTTTGCCGCCCGCATGATGTCCGTATCGGGCGGACCGCCGCCTTTGCCGGCCGGGATGAAGCGCTTATAGACGCGCTCCATCACCAGAGCACCGCTCGCCTCGGCGAAGAACTTGTCGTTGAACCAGCTCATCAGGCGACGAACCTCGATACGTCCGGCCGGTTCGCCCGGCATGAGCCGGAACTGCGCGGCCGTCGCGCCACGCGTCTCGTCGAGATATTCGGCGATGATGGCCGCCCCGGGAACCGGCGGCACGCCGTCTTCCACCAGGACCGGCGTCGTGCCCGCGGGGTTGAGCATGAGAAATTCCTCGCGCCGCTCCCAGACCCGCTCCTCGACGAGCCGGGTCGACAAGCCGAACTCCTCGAGAATGAGCCGCGCGAAACGGGAATGTGGACAGAGCGGATGATGAAACAGCGTCAGCATGCCATCGCGGGCGCGTGAGAGAACGTATCTGGCAGAGTCGATCGCCCTCAGGACGAGCGCGGCGACTCCGAATCGTTCCCTTATAGGCGAAGCGATCCCGCAGGCAAATTGCACGCGGCGCACGCCCTGTGCAGGACGCACCCTTTGCCGTTGCCCGAATCCCGATCCTGCGCCACAAGTCTGCCCAACCGTCCTGCCAGGTCCGCCGGACCGGGCGCCGGCCGCGCCTTCCTCCGCCGTGGAGCTTTTCCGTGCTATTCGATGTCATCAAGGCGACGATCCTCGGCGTGGTCGAGGGACTGACCGAGTTCATACCGGTCTCGTCGACTGGACATCTCCTGCTCATGCAGCAGTTTTTCGGCTTCGGCGACGACGCTTTCGGCAAGAGCTTCGCGGTCTTGATTCAGTTCGGCGCCATCCTGGCCTTGCTGTCGATCTATTCGGTACGGCTGTGGCACCTCGCTACCGGGATGTTCAGCGACCCTCAGGCGCGGCGTTTCATCATCGGCGTGCTGCTGGCCTTCCTGCCGGCGGCGGTGATCGGGGCGACGGCCTACAAATTCATCAAGGAGGTGCTGTTCAATCCCTGGGTGGTGTGCTTCTCGCTGATCGCGGGCGGCGCGGTGCTGCTGTGGGTTGATCAACTCAATCTCAAACCGCGCTTCCATGAGGCCACCAGGTTCACGCTGCCGATGTATTTCATCATCGGCGTTGCGCAGTGCCTCTCCATGGTGCCGGGCGTGTCGCGTTCGGGGGCGACCATCGTCGCGGCGATGCTGCTCGGCGCCGATCGCCGCGCCGCCGCCGAATTCTCGTTCTGGCTCGCCATGCCGACCATGGCCGGCGCCTTCGCCTACGACCTCTATAAGGACCACGGCCAGTTGAGCCACAGCAACCTCGTGATCATCGCCGTGGGTTTCATTGTGTCCTTCATCTGCGCCTGGTTCGTGGTGAAGACCTTCCTCGGCTACGTGTCGCGCCACGGCTTTACGCTGTTCGTGTGGTGGCGGGTGGCGGTCGGCACGCTCGGCCTCATCGCGCTGGCGCTGGGGCTGTGACGAGGCCATCGATCCAGGCCGCGAGCGCGTCCAGCATTTCGCCGCGCACCTGCGCATCCGTGCGGCCGGTCCGTGCCGGCACGTGAAAGGAATGATCGGCGTCCTGGAATAGCTTCAGCGTTGCGCGGGCGCCAAGCGCGTCGCAAAGCGGCTGGAGCTGATCGAGCGTCGCCAGCGCGTCGCGTGTTCCTTGCAGAAACAGCATCGGGATTTGCACGGCAAAGAGATGCTTGGCGCGGTCCTGCGACGGCCGGCCCGCCGGATGCAGCGGAAATCCAAGGAAGGCCAGGCCGCGGACTCCTTGCAGCGGCGCGCTTGCCTGCGCCTGCGACGTCATCCGGCCGCCGAAGGACTTGCCGCCGGCAATGAGCGGGATGTCCGGAAGAAGCCGTCGCGCCGCGGCGGCGGCGGCGCGGACGGTTGCCTGCGCCAGGTGCGGCGGATCGGGCCGCCTGGCGCCGCGCTCCATCGCGGGAAACTGGTAACGCAACGTGGCAATGCCGCGCGGTGCGAGTTCCGCCGCCACCGCCGCCATGAACGGATGATACATGCCCGCTCCGGCGCCGTGCGCCAGCACATAGCAAGCGCGGGCGCCGGACGGTGTTTGCAGCAAGCCGGACACGCGAACGCCCACTTCGCCGGCAATGGTAACGGGCTCGGCATGAGCAGATGACACTGGCGCTCCCCTAAAGGCCGACTGCAGGCGCGCAATTTATCGCCCCGATGGGCGTTTCCCAAGACGTGGCAACGGGCTACATTTCCCCGTTGCAGAAAGCCGCCCGCGCGCAACGGCAACGGAGGCACCCATGTGTCGTAACATCCGCACGCTCTTCAATTTCGAGCCGCCGGCAACGAATCAGGAGATCCGCGCCTCGGCGCTGCAGTTTGTTCGCAAGCTGAGCGGGTTCACCGACCCGTCACGGGCCAATGCAGCGGCGTTCGAGCGTGCCGTCGATGAGGTGACGGACACGGCGCGCCGGCTGCTGAAAGCGCTGGAAACGGCAAGCCCGGCCAAGAATCGCGACGCTGAAGCGATGAAAGCGTGCGCCAGGGCGCGACAACGATTTGCGCGAGCATGATGCGCGATCGCCTATTTGCGCCGCGGCTTGCTGCCCTTGTTTGGCTTCAACTGATGTATCGACGCGGATACGCCGGCGCTGCGCCGCAACGCCTCTTTCAGGTCAACCGGGCGGCCGTGCTTTCGCAACAGATCGCGGAAGGCCTCGTCGGCCAGTTCCTGAAAGTCCTTCATCTGGTCACGGCCTAGAAGGTCCAGCTGCCGCCAGGTCTCTTCATCGAGCTGCACGCGCTTGCCCGGCATCGATGAGCCTCGTTGCAGCCGCGCCCGATGGCGGCGGCTTTGGCAGCTTTCACCTTTCGGCCAAGCGAGTCCAGCGCCGGAAGCCATCGACGAGATGGCGTAGCTTGCTCTAAGCTAAGCTGATCGCGCGGCGGCATTGATCGCGCGAGGACAGCGTGGCCTTGAAAGGGTTCATCCAATGGCAAAGAAACAATCGGATAGCGTCTACCGGGTTATCGACGTTGTCGGCGTCAGCGAAAAATCATGGGAGGATGCCGGTCGCATTGCGGTGGATACGGCGGCTGGTTCACTACGCGATCTACGCGTCGCCGAAGTCACCAAGATGGACATGAGGGTGGAGAACGGAAAGGTCACGGCCTTTCGCACCCGGGTGGCGCTTTCGTTCAAGTACGAGGCGTGATCCGATTGCAGTCGCCGATCAATCGATCTGAAAGCGATTGCGCCTAAATTTGGTGGAGCATGATCTTTTCAGAAAACCGGATTCCACTTTTCCGGATCATGCTCTATGCCATGCGGCTGCGGAATTGGCCGGTCTTGCGGAAGCACCAGAGGTAAGACGGCACGACGACGCCGATCGATTCGGGCACGATGCCGAGCGCTTCGAGGGTGCGGGCTTGCTCTCGCGCCGCGGGCGAGACGACGTTGTCGCGCTTGAGGAGCTCGACCTGGTCGGGCGTGATCGGCGGCTTCGGCAGGTATTGCAGATACATCGCATGCAGCTTCATCCACGCGAACGGCACCGGAAACAGCAGGCGCCGGCGTTCGATGGTGGCAAGCACGAATTGCATCAGTTCCTTGAACGGGCGCACATCGGGGCCGCCGAGTTCGTAGATCGTACCGGCCTTGGTTTCGCCGTCGACGGCCTTGGCGATCGCTTCCGCGACGTCGCCGGCAAACACCGGCTGAAAGCGGGTATGGCCGCCGCCGGGGAGCGGCAGCACCGGCGAGAGACGCGCCAGCGCGGCGAAGCGGTTGAAGAAGTCGTCCTCGGAACCGAACACGATCGACGGGCGCATGATGGTCGCTTCGCTGTGCGCCGCCAGCACCAGCCGTTCGCCCGCTGCCTTCGCGCGCGCATAGTGCGAGGGTGAGTTTTCGTCGGCGCCGATGGCCGAGACGTGGACGAGGCGCGCGCCAACGGCCTTGGCGGCCCGCGCCACCGCTGCCGCTCCTTCCGCCTGCACGGCGTCGAAGCGCTGGCGGCCCCTTTCGAACAAGATCCCGACCAGGTTGACGACCATGTCGGCGTCGCGCACCGCCGCCTCGACCGATTGCGGAAAACGCAAATTCGCTTGGACCGCATGGATTTGGCCGACCCGGCCCAGCGGCTGCAAATAGAAGGCCAGCTCCGGACGGCGCACGGCGACGCGGACGAGGTAGCCGCGGTCAGCCAGCGCGCGGACCACGTGGCGGCCGAGGAATCCCGAACCGCCGAACACGGTGACCAGCGTGTCAAGCTTGCTTTTCAGGGTCATCGATTGCGGGCATACAGCATCGATTTCGCGATGTATAGAGCCATTATCCCGCTTCTGTCGGGGAAGAGGAATGCGCAAAGCGCGGGGCTGTTCGTGATCTCGCGGTCGACCGGCGCCGGCGCCAACCCGTTCAATTGACAAGGCGGGGACCGCTCCGTACCTATCCCGGCACGGGCCCAGGTGGCGGAATTGGTAGACGCACTAGTTTCAGGTACTAGCGCCGCGAGGCGTGGAGGTTCGAGTCCTCTCCTGGGCACCAGGCACACACTAGCCCATTGAAATCACAAATGACCTCTATCAAGTCATGGGGTTCTGGCCGCCCGAGCGTTTCTTTGCTGTCTTGGGCGTAAAACCTCCCAGCCTAAAAGGCAAGGAGGACTGTAGGTTGTTGATGTAAATCGAAAAATAGCTCCATTTCGGGCGGCTCAATGTTGAAGGTCTTGCTGTCAGAATGAGCGTGCAATGAGCGACTAAAAAAAGTAATATTACCGCCTGGCGTTATTGTGTGGTGGTGTCATGGCGTCGAGTTCGGAAGAGATTTTAGAAGCGGCTGTTGCACGCCTCCCGGAAATCGCCTGGATAATCGCATCCTTACCCGTTGAAGATCGACCGAGCGCCTTCGATGTGGCTGAATGGAGTTATTTGCGAACGGCAAAGTATCTAGGCGGTGCCGACGACCTTGCTCAGGGGTGGGTCTCGGCAGTCATGTATCGATTGCGTGAGCAAGTGGAAGAACGGGTACTGGCAAAGTAGCCCCATCCTGGCGAATCTATTTCTGCATTATGCGTTCGACGCGTGGATGGCGAGAACGTTCCCGCACATTCCATTCGAGC
>JBEKJZ010000035.1:0-53110 GCA_050010955.1 Xanthobacteraceae bacterium
TACGGGGCGGGGCATTGGGTACAGCAGGAACAACCTGAAGAGGTCAGTTCACTGCTGATCGACTTTCTTCGTGGACCGGCTGCTGGTTAGGTCCGCCTAGGAATAATCCACCCCGACGTCGACGCGATCTGGGCCTAATGGATCAGCACGCGAATCATTTCGTTCCCCGTCGCCGGACATCCACCGCAATCCGTTTCTAGGTTAGACACTCGGGTTAGAACGCCAAAGAAATCAATGGAGTGATCCTGGAGGGTTAGACACCGTATCCGTTTGATTTCAAAGAAATTCTTGGTAATGAGCGGTTAACGCGGCAACCGGGAACCTCTAGGGGGACGATGGCGGCGGCGTGGCGCGGCTAGGCCGGCACCTTGCTCGCCAGCGGGCGCGTCTCCCCGACATAGCTCGACGTATCGCCTTTGGGCCGCTCGCCGGCGATGGGATGGCCCTCGACCATGTAATGCACGGCCTCGGCGATGTTGGTGGCGTGATCGCCGATTCGCTCGATGTTCTTGGCGCAAAACAGATGGTGGATGCACATCGATACCGCGCCGGGATCCTCCATCGTGTAGGTGAGCAATTCCCGGAACAGCGAGACGTAGAGCGCGTCGACCTCCTTGTCGCCCTGCCAGACTTGCAGCGCCTTGCCCGGATTGCGGTCGACGAAGCTGTCGAGCACGGCCGCCAGTTGCGAGACCACCAGCGCCGCCATGTGCTTGAGCCCGCGCATCAGCGTGCGCTGCGAATTATCGCCGCTGACGGCGATGACCCGCTTGCCGATGTTCTTCGCCAGGTCGCCGATCCGCTCGAGGTCGTTGGCGATGCGCAACATCGCCACCAGCGCGCGCAGATCGATCGCCATCGGCTGTCGCAGCGCGATCGTCGCAATGGCCTTGTCCTCGATCTGTCGCTGCAGATCGTCGACCGTCGCGTCGGCAGAAATGATCCGTCGCGCCAGACCGACGTCGCGCCGAGTCAGAGCGTCGATCGCGTCGGTAATGTGCTTCTGGGCGAAGCCGCCCATCTGCGCGACCATTTGCGTGAGCTGGATAAGGTCGGTGTCGAAGACGCGCGTGGTATGGTCGGAAACGTTCATGGTATTTCCGTAGACGTTGGTGACTCTCATCGGATGCGCGCCACTGCCGTTACGCGACACCCGGAACAAAACCTAACCCAACGTCTTGATGATTCTACGATTCGTGCGTGACGATCCGATGACACGGCATTTGATCTCACCCGATAAGCGACCTGTCTTTGTCATCACAGTCTCACCGGTGCGCGAATAACATTCGTGCCGATTCGCTGCGCCGCGATTGGCAACCGCGCGGCGCGTTGACCGGGTTCCGGCACGAGGATCGATGATGGCTTCAGCGGTCGTCGACGCGATCGGCGCCACCGGTGCCGTTCTGACCACGCTGTGCTGGGTGCCGCAAGCGGTCAAGATCGTCCGCGAGCGGGAGACGCGCGCGATTTCTCTGCCGGGCACGACGCTGTCGGCGCTCGGGGTTCTGCTGTGGCTCGTCTATGGGCTCGCCATCGTCGACGGGCCGCTGATCGGCTCGAGCATCGTCACCCTGGCAATGATGGCGATCATTCTGGTGCTCAAGATCCGCCACGGCTGAGGCGCCGATCATCCTCCGATGCGCCGGCGAGCAGCGCCAGCAGCCCCTGCAGCAATTGCAGCGGCGTGGGCGGGCACCCGGCGATGTGCAGATCGACCGGAACAACGGCGCCGACGCCGCCGGCGACGGCGTAGCTGCCGGCGAAGATACCGCCGTCGGCCGCGCAATGACCGACCGCGACCACCCATTTGGGATCCGGCGTCGCGTTGTAGGTGCGTTCGAGCGCTTGCCTCATGTTGCGCGTGACCGGCCCGGTGACGAGCAGCACGTCGGCATGGCGAGGCGACGCGACGAAGCGCAAGCCGAAGCGTTCGAGATCGTAGAAGGCGTTGTTCAGCGCGTGGATTTCAAGCTCGCAGCCGTTGCAGGAGCCGGCATCCACCTGGCGGATTGCCAGGCTGCGGCCGAGCCGGCGCCGCGCCGCGCGCTCGACGCTCGCCGCCAATTCGGCAAGCGCGGCGTCATCCGTTGCCGGCGGCGGTTCGGTCAACGGCCGGCTGGTGAGGCTTTCCAGCAATGTTCTGCGCATAAATCGCCTTTTTAGTTGCGCATGTTCTATACGAAAAACCGGTTCCCACTTTTCCTGAACATGCGCTAGAGGTCGTGTCCCGAATACGAGCAATTGAACGACTTATTACAGAGCGGGAAGTCGGCGACGATGTTGCCCTCGACCGCGATTTCGAGGAGCGGCCATTGAGACCACGAAGGATCGCGCAGATGACAGCGCGCGACGTGAAGGTCCTTCAGCCGAACCCACGCCAGCACATCGCCGCGAAAACCCTCGGCCAGGCCCAGTCCTTCGCCATTGCCGCCGTTGCCGCCGTCGAGCGCACTCGCGATCGGTCCGTCCGGAAGATGCGCGAGAATGCGATCGATCATTTTCAGGCTCTGTTCCACCTCGCGAATGCGGATCCAGACGCGGGCATTGACGTCGCCCGCCGTCAGCACCGGGACGGCGAAGTCGAGTTGATCGTAGGGTGCGTAGCCAGGCGTTCGCCGCGTGTCGAAATCGCGCCCGCTGGCGCGGCCGACGTAGCCCGCCGCGCCGAACTGCCGCGCCAGCTCGGCGGTAACGACACCGGTCGCCACGGTGCGGTCCTGCAGCGAGGCGGTGTTGTCGTAAAGCTCGACCAGCCGCGGGAATCGCGCGCGGATGTGCTGCAAGGTATTGCGAAGAAGGGTGAGGCCGCCCGGGCGAAGATCGTCGGCGACGCCGCCCGGCACGACCCGATCCATCATCAGCCGGTGGCCGAAGCAAGCATCGGCGGCGCGCAACACCTGCTCGCGCAGGATGCTGCAATGCGCGTGCATCAGCGCGAAGGAGGCATCGTTGCAGATGGCGCCGATGTCGCCGAAATGGTTGGCCAGCCGTTCCAGCTCCGCCATCAGCGCGCGCAGATATTTTGCGCGCGGCGGTGCCTCAATGGCGAGCGCCGCCTCGACCGCCTGCGCGAAGGCGATCCCATAGGCGACGGTGCTGTCGCCCGAGGTGCGCGCGGCGAGCCGCGCTGCTTGTTCGATGGTCGCGCCGGTCATCAGCGACTCGATGCCCTTGTGCACGTAGCCGAGCCGCTGTTCGAGCCGCGCCACCGTTTCGCCGCCGGCGGTGAAGCGAAAATGCCCCGGCTCGATGATGCCGGCGTGCACCGGGCCCACGGGAATCTGATGCAGGCTCTCGCCTTCCACCGGCAGGAACGCGTAGGCCGGAGGTTCGGCCGGCGCCGGCTGGCGGACGCCGAGCGGATGCTGCACGTCCCAGAACCCGAGATCGAGCCAGGGCCGCACATCCGGTGCGCCGACCGGCGTTAGCCCATAGAGGCTGTGAATGGCACGCTCGAGCCGGATGGCGGGCGGATGCAGCGCGCCGACCGAGGGAAATTTTCTCGCCGGGCAGGCGAGGCTGATCACCACGATCTCGCCGGTTGTGTCCGCGATGATGGCCATGTGCACCGTGGGCACGGCGCCGCTGTCGCCCCACAGGCCGAACAGCGTCGCGCGGCCGGCGGCGATTTCGCGCGCGACATGGCGCCATTCGTCGGCCGTGACGATGAGGCGCGGCCAGGGCCGGTGGCCCTCGACGCGCTCGCCGTGCGGGATGATGTCGATGAGCGGCGGCATCGGCCTAACCCAACAGCCCGGCGACGTTCTGGAACCAGGCGACCAGCGCCGGCGGCATGTAGATGCCGGCGGCGAGCACCAGCGCCAGATGCGCGAACATCGGCGCGTAGGACGCCTGCGCGTTGGCGCTGGAGCCGCGCGGCTCGCCGAAGGCGATGCTGTTGAGCCGCAGGAACAGCGCGGCGACGCCGACCAGAATGCCGAAAACAAGAACCAGCGCCAGCAGCGGCGCGCGGGCGAAGGTCGAGGTCACCATCAGGAATTCGCTCATGAAAATGCCGAGCGGCGGCAGTCCGGCGATCGCCACGACGCCGAGAATGAGCGCCCAGCCGAGCGCCGGATGCGTCTCAGTCAGCCCGCCCATGTCGGCGATGCGCTGGGTGCCCTTGACCTGCGCGATATGGCCGACGGCGAAGAAGATTGCCGATTTGGTCAGCGAATGCATGGTCATGTGCAACAGACCGGCGAAATTGGCGATCGGGCCGCCCATGCCGAAAGCAAACGCGATAATGCCCATGTGCTCGATCGACGAATAGGCGAACAGGCGTTTGATGTCGCGCCGGCGGTAGAGCATGAAGGCCGCGAACACCAGCGACAGCAAGCCGAGCGTCACCATCAGCGGGCCGGGTGCCAGCGCCGCCGCGTTCACCGCCAGCAGCATCTTGAAGCGCAACAGCGCGTAGAGCGCGACGTTGAGCAGCAAGCCCGACAGCACCGCCGAGATCGGAGTGGGGCCCTCGGCGTGGGCATCGGGCAGCCAGGCGTGCAACGGCGCCAGCCCCACCTTGGTGCCGTAACCGAGCAGCAGAAACACGAACGCGACATCGAGCAGCGCCGGGTCGAAGGCGCCGGCGTGAGTGACCAGCACGGTCCACTCCATGGCGGCGAGGCCTTCGCCGATGACCGGCCGCGCGGCCATGTAGATGAGGATGGTGCCGAACAGCGCCAGCGCGATGCCGACGCTGCCGAGTATGAAATATTTCCACGCCGCCTCGAGCGCCTCATGGGTGCGGTAGATGCCGACCATGAGCACCGTGGTCAGCGTCGCCAGCTCGATCGCCACCCACATCAGCCCGATATTGTTGGCGATCAGCGCCAGGTTCATCGCGAACATCAGCACCTGATACATGGCGTGGTAGAAGCGCACGAACGGCGGCGTCAAACGGCCGGTCTCGAGCTCGTGGCCGATGTAGCTCAGGCTGAACACGCTGGTGGTGAAGCCGACGAAGGTGGTGAGCACGATGAACGTGCCGTTGAGGTCGTCGACCAGGAGATAAACGCCTGGTTCCGGCCGGCTGAAGAACAGCGACAGCGCACAGATCAGCGTCAGCGTCGTCGCCGCGACGTTGAGCCGCGCGGTGACGCGATAACCGGGCAGCGCCGCCAGCAGCGCGGCGGCGACGGCGGGAATCAGAAGCACGCCGGTCAGGGCATCGAACGTCATCGGCGCTCTCCGCGAAAGCGGTCGATCACCTGCACGTCGACCGTGTCGAAGCGCTCGCGGATGCGGAACAGGAAAATTCCGATCACGATGAAGGCGATGAGGATGGAGAAGGCGACGCTGATCTCGACCACCAGCGGCATGCCCTTGGCGCCGGTCGCCGCCAGCACCAGGCCGTTCTCCAGCGACATGAAGCCGATCACCTGGCTGACGGCGTTCCTGCGCGTCACCATCATCAAGAGGCCGAGCAGCACCACCGAGAGCGCGAACGCGAGATCCTCGCGCGCCAGCGGATCGGCGCCGTGGGTGACGCGCAGCATCACCACCATGGAAAGCGCGACCAGGCCCATGCCGGCGAGCATCGCGGCGCCGACGCCCACCACTTTCTCGATCTCGCGATGAATGCCGAGCCGCACGATGATGCGGTGCAGCGCCACCGGAATGACGATGGCCTTGAAGGTGAGCGTGATCGCCGCGGTGACGTACAGATGCGGTGCGTCCTGGATGAACGCCTGCCAGGCGACCGAGGCCGCCAGCACCAGCGCATGTGCGGCAAAGACGTTGAGCAGGGCGTAGAGCCGGTCCTGATAAAGCTCCAGAAAGCTGATCAGCACCAGCGAGCCGGCCAGCAGGTGGGCGATGTCGAAATCGATCCTGCTCATCAGAAGCTCCCCGACATGAACCGCAGCAGCGTCGCCAACAGGCCGAGCATCAAGGCGACGCCAAGGAATTCCGGCACGCGGAACACGCGCATCTTGGCGATCGAGGTCTCGAACAGCGCCAGCAGGAAGCCGCCGACCGTGAGTTTTCCCACATAGGCGGCGGCGCCAAGCGCCAGCGTCGGCACGGAGGCGCCGGCCGCCTCAATGCCCCAGGGCGCGAACAGGCAGGCGAGCAGCGAGACGTAAAGCAGGAGCTTGAGCGAGCTGGAAAGCTCGATCAGCGCCAGATGCCGGCCGGAATATTCGAGCACCATGGCCTCATGCACCATGGTCAGTTCGAGGTGCGTCGCCGGGTTGTCGACGGGAACGCGGCCGTTCTCGGCGATCGCGACCATCACCAGACCGATCAGCGCCAGCCCGAGCGAGACGCGCAGCCCGACCTGCGGCGACGCCATGAATTCCGCCACGTTCGATAGCTGCGTCGAGCCGGCGATCAAGGCCAGCGTGAACACGATCATGATCATCGCCGGCTCGGCGAGCGAGGCGATCATCACTTCGCGGCTCGAGCCGATGCCGCCGAAGCTGGTGCCGACGTCGAGCCCCGCGAGGGCGAGGAAGAAGCGCGCGCTGCCGAGCAGCGCGATGATGGCGATGAGATCGGCCGACCAGGAGAACAACAGCCCGGTGCGGAAGGTCGGCACCAGCGCGACGGCGACCCAGGTGGCGGCAAAGACGAGATAGGGAATGACGCGAAACAGCCAGGAGGCCGACTCCGCCAGCACCACGTCCTTGCGGGTGAGGCGAATGAGATCGAGGTAGGGCTGAATGAGCGGCGGGCCTTGCCGCCGTAAGAGCCGCGCCTTCACCTTGCGCACGAAGCCGGTGAACAGCGGCGCCAGCAACAGCACCAGCATCATCTGCACGCCCTGGATGATCAGATCGCGGATCAGGACCATATGGCGAGCACCAGAAGCAAAATGACCAGCGCGCAGAACACCAGGCTGAGGAACTGCCGGATGGTCAGGAACTGCAGACGATTGAGCCGATCGGCGACAGCGCCGATACCGACGACGAGCGGCGCGTAGAGGAGGTCCCAAATCGGATCGGTGATTCGGACGGTCAACCGCGCCGGACGCATGTCGCCGGGCGGCGGCATGTCGACCTGCTCGCGGGCGCGGAACACAAAAGTGCCGAACACGCGGCGGATCGGCTGCGCGAAGCTCATGGCGGTGTATTGCGTCGCCGGGCTCAAGTCGGGATAGCCGCAGTCCCAGGCCGGCGCGCGGCGCAAGCGGTCGGAGGCGAGGCGGTGGATGGCAAACGCCGCGAGCGTGCCGGTCAGCAGCATGAACAAAAAGACCAGCAGGCCGTCATAGGAGCTGCGGCTCGCGGCGATCGGCACGATCGAGAGCCATTGCGCGCCGATCTGCGGCGGCATGCGCGCGCCGATCAGCGCCGTGCTGAC
This sequence comes from Xanthobacteraceae bacterium, assembly GCA_050010955.1. Lineage (GTDB taxonomy): Bacteria > Pseudomonadota > Alphaproteobacteria > Rhizobiales > Xanthobacteraceae > BOG-931. Next base: position 7,306 of record JBEKJZ010000035.1, read on the forward strand.
CGGAGCGAGCGCATCGATAAACACGCCGGGCAGGATGCCGACGACGAGACAGAGCGCCGCGAGAAAGAACATCGCGGCGAGCGAGAAGCGGTCGGTTTCGCTCGCGCGCTCTGCGGCGGGGGTGCGCGGGCGGCCGAGAAACGTCACCCCGTAGGCTTTGACGAAGCAGGCGGCGGCGAGCGCGGCGGAAAGCGCGAGCAAGGCGCCGACGCCCGGCACCAACAGCTTCAGCCCCCACGACGGCAGCTGCGGGCTCAACAGGATCGCCTGGAACGTCAGCCATTCGGAGACGAAACCGTTGAGCGGCGGCAGCGCCGAGATCGCCGCGCAGCCGACAAGGACGACAAACGCGGTCTGCGGCATGCGGTGGATGAGGCCGCCGAGATGCTCCATGTCGCGCTCGCCGGTGGCGGTGAGTACCGCGCCGGAGCCGAAGAACAGAAGGCTCTTGAATAGCGAGTGATTGAAGACGTGCAGCAGCGCGGCGGTCAGTGCCAGCGCCGCGGCGAACGGCAGGCCGTTGGCGTTGAAGGCGAGCGAAAGGCCGAGCCCGATGAAGATGATGCCGATATTCTCCACCGTGTGATAGGCGAGAAGCCGCTTCAGATCGTGCTGCATTAGCGCGTAGAGCACGCCCATCACCGTCGTCGCGCCGGCAACCGCGAGCACGACGATGCTCCACCACCAGGCCGGTGGGCCGGCGAGCTCGAAGGCGACGCGAACGAAGCCGTAGACGGCGACCTTGGTCATCACGCCGCTCATCAGCGCGGAGACGTGGCTCGGCGCCGCCGGGTGCGCGAGCGGCAGCCACACATGCAGCGGCACGATGCCGGCCTTGGAGCCGGCTCCGATCAGCGCCAGGATGAGCGCCAGCGCGCCGAGCGCCGCCGACGGATGCGCGGCGCGCATCTGCGCGAAAGTGTAGAGGCCGTCCGGGCCGGCCAGGAGGCCGAAGGCGAACAGCAGCGTGAGCGTGCCGAAGCTCGCCATCACCAGATAGACGTAGCCGGCGCGCACGTTTTCCGCGATGCGAGGGTGCGACACGACCAGCGCCCAGGAGGTGAGCGACATGAACTCCCAGGAGAACAGGAACGTGTAAGCATCGTCGGCGAGTACGACCAGCGTCATGCCGGCGAGGAAGGCGGCGTAGAACGGCAGCACGCGCTGCGGCGCGGTTTCGTGCTCGCCATAGCCGAGCGCGAACAGGCTGGCGCTCATGGCTCCGAGATCGACCACGATGAGGAAGAAGGCGGACAACGCGTCGAGCCGGAAATGCGCGCCGAGCCACGGCACGCCGAGCGGCAGCGTGAGACTGACAGGCGCCGTCGCGCCGAGGAGATGCGCCAGCCCGGCGATGAACGAGACCGCCGCAATGATGAGACTCGCCCCGTAGACGACCCGCGTGCTCGCGGGGGAGCGCCCCATGATCACGCCGACCACCGCCAGCGCGAGGAGCGCCGCGGCGCACACGAGTGCGATCGTCAGCGTCATGGCGCCGATCTCTTCAGCCGCACGCCGCGGCCGCCGCCCTGGCTCGGCGCGTTGTCGGCAATCAGCTCGAGACCGAGCGCTTCGAGCGCCGCCACCAGCTTCATCAGCGAATCGACGTTGCCGCGGATCACCCCTTCGCTCGCTTCCATGCGCTGGATGGTCGGCAACGACAGCCCGGCCGCCTCGGCAAGCTTGCGCTGGTCGAGGCCAAGCAGGGCGCGTGCGGCTCTAAGCTGACCCGCGATAAGCATAGAATAACATGAGAAGTGATGTTCAAGACATGTATTCTTATGTTTAGTGATTCGTACTCGATATTGCAATCGAAATTTTCTATAGGGGCACTTCCCCGGCTCTGGGGCGGAAAGCTGCGAAAATCGAGGTGGGTCGTTACGTTAGCACGCGTACCGGCCGGCCGTCGAGATAAGCGCGGATGTCGTTGACCATGCCGGCGAAGAACGCCCGATAATTCTGCTCGACGACGTAACCGAGATGCGGCGTGAGCACGACATTGTCGAGCTGGCGCAGCGGATGATCGCGCGGCAGCGGCTCGACGTCGAACACGTCGAGGCCGGCGCCGGCGATGCGTTTTTCGCGCAGCGCGGCGATCAGCGCCGCCTCCTCGACGATCGGCCCGCGCGACGTATTGATGAGATAGGCGCTTTGTTTCATCAGGCCGAGTTCGCGCGTGCCAACCAGGCCGCGGGTGCGCGGCGACAGCTGCAGGTGGATGGACAGAAAGTCGGCGCGGCGGAACAGCTCGTCGCGGCTGACATACTCGACGCCGACCTCTTTGCAGCGCTCCGGCGTCAGGTTCTGGCTCCAGGCGATGAGGTTCATTCCGAGCGCCTTGCCGATCGCGGCAACGCGGGCGCCGAGTTTGCCGAGGCCGAGGAGCGCGAGCGTCATGCCTTCGAGGTCGAGGCCGATAGTCGTCTGCCAGAGGGCACCGGCCTTGAGCCGCGCGTTCTCGTAGCCGATGTGGCGCGTCAGTTCGAGCATCAGGCCGACGGCGATGGCGGCGGTGGCATTGCCGAACGCCGGCGTACCGCAGACGACAACGCCTCGCGCCTTGGCCGCCTCGAGGTCGATCGAGGCATTGCGCATTCCGGTGGTGATGAGGAGCTTCAGATCCGGCAGCGCCTCGATCACCGCGAGCGGGAACGCGGTGCGCTCGCGCATGGCGCAGACGATGGCAAAGCCCTGCAGCGCCGCGATGACCTTATCCTGGGAGCCGAGATGTTCATTGAACACTCTGATCTCCACGTCGCCTTTGACCTTCGACCAATCGGCAAAAGTGAGCGCGACCTTCTGATAGTCGTCGAGAATTGCACAGCGCAGCGCCATGAATACCGCCTATTCGGAGGGGCTCGTAGCCGTCTCATAACGGCCTTCGGAAAACAAGCGTTCGACGAGCAGGAAACTGCGGGAAATGCGCTAGCCCGCGCCGTGGCGGCGGGCGGTTCCACTGCGGCGGACGTCAGGGCGCCGGGCGCTTAGCGTGCCATTTCGGGCCGGGACCGCGCATATAGTGTAGTTCCGGATGATAGGGATTGAACAGCTCGGCGAAAATCCGCCACAGCTCGCGGACGGCGTTGGTGAAATGATCGCCCATGACGTGCTCCCAGGCCTCTGCCCTGGCCGCCTGCTCTGACATCCGCGGTCGAAGCGTTAGCCGGAGAGGCGAGCCTTTGCCGCAAAGTTTCGGCGACAAATCATTAAAAATTGGTGCGAATCGTCGCCGGCGGCACCGAAATGTCGTCAGGATTTACGAAATGTTGCCGCGGTCGGTGGGCCGATCGTACCGGCTCCCAGGCCGGCCTGCGCGCTGGCCTTGTCGAGCGCCGGTGCTTGCCCTTGGGGCGGCGGATCGCTACATCAGCGCCGACTTCCCAACATGAGCGCGTTTGCGGTTGCGTCGGCGAGCGCAGCGGCGGAGCGGCGCCGAGCAAGAAGGCAGGGCGCTGATGGCGCGGCAATTCATCTACCATATGCAGGGGCTCTCCAAGACCTATCCGGGCAACCGCAAGGTCTTGGAGAACATCAACCTGTCGTTCTATCCCGATGCCAAGATCGGCGTGCTCGGCGTCAACGGCGCCGGCAAGTCGACGCTATTGCGGATCATGGCCGGCCTCGACACCGAGTTTACCGGCGAGGCCTGGGCCGCCGAGGGCGCCCGCGTCGGCTACCTCCCGCAGGAGCCGCAACTCGATCCAACAAAATCGGTTCGCGAGAACGTCATGGAGGGCGTGGCGCCGCAGAAGGCGATCGTCGACCGCTACAACGAACTCGCGATGAACTATTCCGACGAGACCGCCGACGAGATGACCAAGCTGCAGGACGAGATCGAGGCCAAGGGATTGTGGGACCTCGACTCCAAGGTCGACCAGGCCATGGATGCGTTGCGTTGCCCGCCCGACGACGGCGAGGTGGCGAAGCTGTCCGGCGGCGAGCGGCGGCGCGTCGCGCTTTGCCGGCTGCTTTTGGAACAGCCGGAACTGCTGCTGCTCGACGAGCCGACTAATCACCTCGATGCCGAGTCGGTGATGTGGCTCGAAGGCCACCTGCGTAAGTATCCGGGTGCCATCCTGATCGTCACCCACGACCGTTATTTCCTCGACAACGTCACCGGCTGGATTCTCGAATTGGATCGCGGCCGCGGCATTCCCTACGAGGGCAATTACTCGGCGTGGCTCACGCAGAAGCAGAAACGGCTCGAGCAGGAAGGCCGCGAAGACGAGGCGCACCAGCGCACGCTGGCGCGCGAGCAGGAATGGATCGCTGCTTCGCCGCGGGCGCGGCAGGCAAAATCCAAGGCGCGTTACGAGCGCTACGAGGAATTGCTGAAAAAGGCCGGCGAGAAACAGACGCAGACGGCGCAGATCGTGATCCCGGTGACGGAGCGGCTCGGGCAAAACGTCATTGACTTCGAGCATCTGCGCAAAGGCTTTGGCGACAATCTGCTGATCGACGACCTGACCTTCCAATTGCCGCCGGGCGGCATCGTCGGCATCATCGGGCCGAACGGCGCCGGCAAGACCACGCTGTTCCGCATGATCACCAGGCAAGAAAAACCCGACCAGGGCACGATCAAGATCGGCGAGTCGGTGCATCTCGGCTATGTCGACCAGTCGCGCGATTCGCTCGACGGCAAGAAGACCGTTTGGGAGGAAATCTCCGGCGGTCTCGACCAGCTGCAGCTCGGCAAGCGCGAGGTCAATTCGCGCGCCTATTGCTCGTCGTTCAACTTCAAGGGCGCCGACCAGCAAAAAAAGGTCGGTTCGCTGTCCGGCGGCGAAAGAAACCGCGTGCATCTCGCCAAGATGCTCAAATCCGGTGCCAATGTGCTGTTGCTCGACGAGCCGACAAACGATCTCGACGTCGACACGCTGCGCGCGCTGGAAGAGGCGCTGGAGGATTTCGCCGGCTGCGCCGTGATCATCAGCCACGACCGCTGGTTCCTCGACCGCATCGCCACCCATATCCTCGCCTTCGAAGGCGACAGCCACGTCGAATGGTTCGAGGGCAACTTTGCGGATTACGAGAAGGACAAGATGCGGCGGCTGGGGACCGACACGGTCATTCCGCACCGGATCAAGTACAAGAAATTTTCGCGGTAGCGGCGAACTCGCCGGGTGGTCGGATTGACCTACCAACCGCGGCATCTCATGCCGCTTTTCACGAGGCGTCGGCTTTTTGCTATGATGACGGTGCGCGAGCATGATTCGCGCGGCCTACCTTTCCTCACGTCGATACCTATATATGGGTTATAGACGGCCAGAATCCGACCTTCCCACACTATCAATGATGAAGGGCGGATTTGCTCGCTGAAGGAGAACGAGATTGCCGACAAAAGCGACTGAGGCCCGGTCGAGCGAGGCTCGATCCCGGGCAGAAGCGAGTTTCAGGAAGGAAGAGCGTGCCAAGGATGGCGCCAAGGCTATGATGGAATATCAGGCCCACAGCCGGGTCGTTCGCGAAAAGATGGCGAAGTTGCGGGCGCTGCGTTTGGCGAAAGAGGCTGCGGAAAAAGCGGTCGAACCCGCCAAAAAAAACAGCCGCGGGCAAGGTATAAAGCTCCCCGATCGCTGATGCGTTCGCCGACCGCGGCGCGGCCCCATTTCCGCGCGCCTTGAAACGAACACATCCGTGCTCCATATAAGACTAGCAGCCCCATGGGCTTGCGGCGAGCCGCGTGTACGGACACCGTCAAAACGGCTTCTGGCTCGCTCTTTAAACCCTTTTCACTGACAGCCCAGATCGCGCGGGGTGTCCATTCACCCGCAACGCAGGCCCGGCGCATCGCGCAGCGGCTGCGCCAATGCGCATAATAGAAAGTATCTTCTTTGACCTCCTTTCACGACTTTAAGCTTAACGACGCCATCACCCGTGCCCTTGCCGAAGAAAAGTACCTCACGCCAACCCCGATCCAAGCGCAGACCATCCCGACCGTGATGTCGGGCCGCGACCTGATCGGAATAGCGCAAACCGGAACCGGCAAGACCGCCGCCTTCGCGCTGCCGATCCTGCATCGGCTCGCCGCCGATGCGCGGCCGCCGGTGCGCAAGAGCTGCCGCGTCCTGGTGCTTAGCCCGACCCGCGAATTGTCCGGCCAAATCCTCGACAGCTTCCGAACCTACGGCCGTCATTTGCGCATCAAGGGCGCGCTGGCGATCGGCGGCGTGCCGATGGGCGGCCAGGTTCGCGCGCTGCTCAACGGCGTCGATGTCCTAGTCGCCACGCCCGGCCGGCTCCTCGATCTGGTCAAGAGCAATGCGCTCCGCCTGGACCAGGTCGAATGTCTCGTGCTCGACGAGGCCGACCGCATGCTCGATATGGGCTTCATCCACGACATCCGGAAAATCGTCGCTAAGCTTCCCACGCAGCGGCAAACCTTGATGTTTTCCGCGACCATGCCCCACGCCATCGTCGATCTCGCCGCGCACATGCTGCGCGATCCGGTCAAGGTATCGGTAGCGCCGGTGGGCGCCACGGCGGAGCGGATCGAGCAGCGTATGATCCGGGTCGATCGCGCCGCGAAACCGACGATCCTCATTGACCTGTTGCAGCGCGAGGCGATCGAGCGGGCGCTGATCTTCACGCGCACCAAGCATGGCGCCGACAAAGTCGTGCGCAGCCTCGTGCGCGCCGGCATTGCCGCCGAGGCGATCCACGGCAACAAATCGCAAAATCAGCGCGAACGCGTGCTCGCGGCCTTCCGTAAAGGCGAGGTGAGGACGCTGGTCGCCACCGATATTGCCGCACGCGGTATTGATGTCGACGGCATCAGTCACGTGGTAAACTACGATGTGCCGAACATTCCGGAGACCTACATTCATCGCATCGGCCGCGCCGCGCGGGCGGGCGCCGAAGGCGTCGCGATCTCGTTGTGCGACGGCGAGGAAGTGGGATTCGTCCGCGATATCGAGAAGCTCATTCGCCTATCGATTCCGGTGAGCGACAAACGCGCGCAGCCGCGGCATTCCGAACCGCCAGCGGCAGCGCGGGGTCCCGCCCGGCCGGCCAACGGCGCCCCGGCCAAGCAACGGCAACGGCAGGGCCGCCGCGGCGAGGACGCGCGCCAACACCGGCATAACGGTCAGCCGAAGAGGCATAACGGTCAGTCGCAGGGGCATAGCGGTCAGCCGCAGGAAACCGCAGTCGGCATCGCTTCGGTTGCCTTCCTGCATCGCCCGGCACCGGCGGGGCGCGACGTCGCCGCCCGCGCGCCGCGTTCGACCGGCCATTCAAGAGGATCGTAACGTGTCGAAAGAAGAACTCCTGCAATTCGAGGGATTGGTCACCGAGATCCTGCCCGACGCGCGCTACCGCGTTCAGCTCGACAACGGACATGCGCTGATCGCCTACACCGCCGGCAGGATGAAGAAAAACCGCATCAAAACGCTGGCCGGCGATCGGGTGACCGTCGAAGTTTCGCCCTACGATCTGGAAAAGGGTCGCATGATCTTTCGCCACAAGGACGAGCGGGCGGCGTCGGTCAGTCGGCCGCCGCAGCGCAACCAGTTTCGTCGTCGCTGAATTCGATTCCGGCGGCGACGGCCATGTCACGGCAAGAGGAGCGGTATGATGCGAATTTTCATTTTCAAGTCGGAAGCAAGTCCCGACCTGCGGGCGTTCGGCGGCGATCTGGTCGGTGGTCGGCTGCCGGATCAGTTTCGTCCTTGGCGGGCGATCGGCGCCGTCGCGCCCGACCGTGACCCTCCGCACAAGCTGTCGCGAGCCGTCATCGAAACGGCCATTAACGATCACGGCTATCAGCTTTGGCGGATGAGCAAAAAGACGGCGGACGCCGTTTGAAAACAATATACTCGGTAAACGCGTTCCCTGCGCAGGAGCAAGATCTGCGATGACAGAGTTCATCCACAGATTCAAGATCGGGCAAACTGTCGACCTCATCCCCTCGACGTTCAGGTCCGCGGCAAGAGGGCATTACGAAATTGTCAGCCTGCGGCCGGCCGAGGGCGGCAATCCGCAATACCGGATCAAGAGCAAGAGCGAGAACCACGAGCGGGTGGTGGGGGAGAGCGATCTGATTCTCTCGGCGAATCTGAGATTCGAATAGGACTAAGGCGATGCCTCGATATCGAGAATTTGCCAGAGCCGGCGCGATGCAGCGAACCTGGACGGCACCGGACGGTAACCCGACGATGTTCAAGATTCTCGAGCTCAAAGCCACACAGTCAGCCGCGGCGGCGCAGGTCGGGCGGCATCGCTATTCGACGCGCGAAGAGGCGTTGGCTGCGGTCAAGAAGCATCTGAAAACCTTCAATGTGTCCGGGCACAATCCGGAGGGTAATTACTGGTGGGCGCGGGATGCCGAAGGCCTGCGAAAATGCTGGATTTCCAACGCCGACTGACAAGCGGTGAGCGGACCATGCTGAATTTTCCGAACCAAAGCCGATTTTTTGATCCGACACGACGTGCGGTGCGGTTTTGGGGATACGACAGCGCCATGGAGTGGTCGTTCTTCGTCAGCGAGGACGCGCTCCAGCGCATCGAGCCGGATACGGGGCGGGACGAGGCGGGTTTGCTGAAAGCCTTCGACTCCAATCGGCCCTTGATCTACGCGGCGGCACTGAAAGCGTTCACGCGAGGTCGTAAAGGATCCTACGAACTCGCGGTGACCGACTTCTAAGCGGTGTGGCGCATCTGCTCTTGCGCCGAGCCGATGGAGAGGGGTCGCTAGAACTTTTTGCTGCCGCCGCTCTGGTTTGGATTTCCGGTCAGCCGCACCGGGCTGAACGGCGATACCGCCGGCCCGCCCTTCTTCTTGTTCTTGTCCGCCTTCGGCTTCTTCTTCTCGCGATTGCTTCTCATTTGGCCTTTTGCCATCGTGTCCTCCCTCGTGCCGGGGTCTTGTTATGATCGTGCGGTGCGTCGCGCCAAGGGATAGTCGGCGCTTTCATAGAGGCGGCGGATGTCGTCGCTGCCGTACCTCTGCTCGTCGACTTCCAGACAAGCGCCGACCAGAAGCTCCGGGGCAACGTCTTCCATGGCAAACCGGATGGCCTGCGCGGCCTGCGCGAACCGCTTGTAGCCGAGCGGCTGACGCCGCGGTATCCGCCTACGCGTCGGAAACAACTCGGCCGCGGCTTTGTAGTTAAATTCGCTCATTGGTCCGGCCTCCAAATTGTCCCGAAACGTCGCACGCAAACACCGCATAAACATAAGCTCAAAACGCCGTAATGCTAGGTCAGCCGCGGATATATTTCGAAATCGGGAAGATTTGCGACGATCGCGAGGTGGACGGGTAGTCCCATAACGTGTAAGGGTGCGGCGCGGAGAGTGCGGCTATCTAGGCTGAAACAGCCGCTGCGTTTCCCAGCCGGTCTGCTTGAAGCGCGGCACAATGCCTAGGCTTTCCTGTCGAAGACCCTGTTAAGGGCTGCGCGCCCGGAAAACGCCGCTGTTCAGGCGCCGGAATGAGACGACTTCTGCGCCGAGGGCGCATGAAAGCGTACCGATGGTCCGAAGCTTGCGGCTGCCGGGGCGGGCGTCGTTCATGAGCAGGCTTTAGCTACGGAGAGAATTTTGCACGACCTACCGAAGCTCGACGCCGGCACGGCGACAACCGACATGCGGGCGCTGACCCAGGATCTCGCCCGCTATCGCCAGCCGAATCATGGGCGGAGCATTGTCGAGATTCTGATTACCGCCATACCGCTCATTCTGCTTTGGCTGGCGATGTGGCGCGCGCTCGACATCGGCTATGGGCTTTATCTGTTGCTGGCCGTTCCCACCGCGGGGTTTCTTGTTCGTCTGTTCATGATTCAGCATGATTGCGGTCATGGCGCGTTTTTTCGGCACCGGGGCGCCAATGATTGGGTCGGGCGCGTTATCGGCGTCTTTACATTGACGCCATACGATTTCTGGCGCCGCAGCCATGCCGTCCACCATGCCAGCTCGGGCAATCTGGACCGCCGCGGCATCGGCGCCGTCGATACGCTGACGGTCAACGAGTATCTGTCGCTGTCGCGCTGGGGAAGGCTCCGCTATCGCCTCTACCGGCACCCGCTGATCATGTTCGGCCTCGGACCCGCTTATCTGTTCGTCCTGCAGCACCGTTTGCCGGTCGGATTAATGCGCGCAAGCTGGCAGCCTTGGCTGAGCACGATGGCGACGAATCTCGGCATCGCGTTGCTGGCGGCAGTTACGATCTGGGCGGTCGGGATTCGCGCATTCCTGCTGGTTGAGGTTCCGATCACGTTGATCGCTGCTTCGCTCGGCGTTTGGCTGTTCTATGTCCAACACCAGTTTGAGGATACGTTTTGGGCTCGCAACCGGGCCTGGAACCTGCACGAGGCCGCGCTTTACGGCAGTTCGCACTACGATCTGCCGATCGTGCTGCGCTGGTTCACGGCCAACATCGGCGTCCACCACGTCCACCATCTCTGCAGCCGGATACCGTTTTATCGATTGCCGCTGATCCTGCGCCGCCACCCCGAACTCACAAATATCGGCCGGCTGACGCTGCCTCAAAGCCTGGCGTGCGTTCGCCTGGTGCTCTGGGATGAAACGGCCCGCCAGCTTATTTCTTTTCGCAAGCTGCGAACGCTGCTTGGCGCCGGCCTGCGCAATGGCGGGCGCGCAGCGGTCCTCTCCGGGTAGTCGATCGATTGGTTGATCGCAGGCGCATTGCTGTTGCTGCGGTCGCCGTGGTCGATATCTTGTAAAAACCGCCGGTTTGGTCTATCGCTCGTCAATCGACCTTTGGCCGGACAATCGGGCCGTTTCGCCTTCGCTGAATGCCAGGCGCACGTTCAGACCCCTCCAAACATCGACGAATCGAGCCGCAACGGCGCAATCGCGTCGTGGCTCATGTGCACGGCAAAAGCGAAAGGATATCTCCATGACCAGCAGTTTGAACACGGGCGTCGTGAAATTCTACAACGACCAAAAAGGCTTCGGCTTCATCAAGCCGGACGACGGCGGCAAGGATGTCTTTGTCCACGCGACCGCGCTCGAGCGCGCCGGGATGCGCGGACTGGTCGAAGGCCAGAAAGTCGCTTTCGACACGCAGGAAGACCGCCGCAGCGGCAAGATCGCGGTCGGCAATATCCAGGCGGCGTGACATCAACGATGACCGCTCCTTGCGGAGCGAAGGCTGGAAACCGCCCAAACGGGCGGTTTTTCTTTTTCCCGGCGCCGTTAGGCCCTTAGAGCGCAATCGCTTCAGATCGAATCGATTGCCGCTCTAATATCTTGGTGGAGCATGATCCCCGCGGATCAAGTCCGCGGGCAGGCTTTTCCAGATCACGCTCTACGCCTGCTTCGCCAGCAACCCGTTCAGCACCAGTTCGAGGTGGGCGTCGAAATAGGACTTCAAGTCAAGCGGGTGGCGGTCGTCGAACATCATCATCCACAGGTCGACCAGCGCGATCGGCGCGATGATGACCAGCGGACAATCGGTCACCGCCGAACGGCGGATCTCGCCGCGATCCATGCCGCGCTGAATCGCCTTCTCGAGCATGTCGAGACACGGGCGGTGGATTTCCTCGTGATAGCGGTTGGCGAGCTCCGGGAAACGCGATGCCTCGGAAATCAGCATGCGCACCACTTCGCGCCGGCGCCGATCCGCCACGATGTGCTGGTAGATGAAGCTGAACTGCGCGCGCAGCAGATCGGCAGTCGAGCCCTCGTGGCGCTCGAACATGTCCTGCACGGTGTCGAGCGTCGCTTTCATGAGCTCGCGCACCATCGAGATGAAGAGTTGCTCCTTGCTCGCGAAATAGACGTAGATCGTGCCCTTGGTCACGCCGGCACGCTCGGCGATCTGGTCGAGCGTGGTCATGGCGTAGCCGTTGCGGGAAAACTCGAGGAATGCGGCTTCCAGGATCTCGTGCGGCCGCTCGGCTTTGCGGCGGCGCCGGGTTTCCGTGCGCGTCTCCATCACCTCGGTCATGGGCCGAGCTAGGCTCCGGAAACCATAAAAGTCAAGTTATTGACTAACTGGATAGTAAATAACTAGTCTGCCTCGCCCAGGGGTGAACAAGTGCAGATGTGGTTCGGGCAGTTCAGGTGGCGCCGTCGGCGGCCGACCGGCGCGCGTCATGTCAGATATTTGGCTGATCTCGGCTGGTTTTGGCCGAGGGCGGCCGGCGTTGTCCTGTCATTTTTGCTATCGGCGGCCTGCGCCGTCGGTCCCGACTTCAAGCCGCCGCCGGCACCCCCGGTCAGCGGCTACACGCCGGAGGCGCACCTGGCACCGACGACGACCGCCAATGTTGCCGGCGGCTCGGCACAAAACTTCCTCATCGGCCGCGACATTCCGGCCGAGTGGTGGAAGGTTTTTCACTCGAAGGAGATCGACGCGCTGATCGCCGAAGCGCTGCGGGCCAATCCGAGCCTTCAAGCTGCGCAGGCTGCGTTGTGGCAGGCGAAGGAGAACCTCTACGCCTCCGCCGGCAAACTGTTGCCGAGTGTCGACGCCAACGCCGGCTTCCAGCGTCAGCAATTCTCGCCGGCGGAATTCGGCCTCCCCGGCGGGCCGTCCATTTTCAATCTGTACCAGGCCACGGTAAACGTCTCCTATGCGCCCGATGTGTTCGGCGGCCAGCGCCGCCAGATCGAGGCCAACGCCGCCCAGGCCGAGTATCAACGCTTCGAGCTCGAGGCGACTTACCTGACGCTCACTGCGAACGTTGTGACCGCGGCGATCCAGGAAGCTTCGCTGCGTGGCCAGATCCAGGCGACGCAAGACATCATCAAGGCGGAAACCGAGCAGCTCGGCGTCGTGCGTAATCAATTCGAGGCAGGCGCCACGACCCGCGCCGATGTGCTGACCCAGGAATCCGAGGTGGCGACGACGGAGGCGACGTTGCCGCCGCTGCAGAAGCAGCTGGAACAACAGCACCATCTGCTGCTGGCGTTGATCGGTCGCTTTCCAAGCCAGCAGCACGGGCCTCACTTGCAACTCGCATCGCTGCGGCTGCCGACGGATTTGCCGGTGAGTCTGCCGACGCAACTCGTCGAGCAACGCCCCGATGTGCGCGCCGCCGAAGCGCAACTGCATCAGGCCAGCGCTCAGATCGGCGTCGCCACCGCCAACAGACTGCCGCAATTCAATCTCACCGCGGAATACGGCAGCCTCGCTTTGACGCCGGCGGCGCTGTTTACTCCGGCTGCCGCGATTTGGACCCTCGGGGCGACCGGCACGCAACCCATTTTCCACGGCTTTACCCTCTTGCACCAGGAACGCGCTGCCAAAGCCGCCTACGACATGGCCGAAGCGCAATATCGCAATACGGTGCTGGGGGCGTTCCAGAATGTCGCCGACGCGCTGCGGGCGCTGCAATTGGACGCCGCCACGCTCAAGGCGCAGCAGCGCGCCGTGCGCGCCGCCTCGGATACATTCGACCTCTCGCGCGGCCAATACCGGTTGGGCGCGATCACCTATGTGACGCTGCTCAATGCCGAACGCAGCTACGAGCAGGCGCGACTCGCCTTGGTGCAGGCGCAAGCCGCCCGCTATGCCGACACCGCCGCATTGTTCGCGGCGCTCGGCGGCGGCTGGTGGAACCGCAGCGACGTGGTGCCGGATCCGCTCAGCCCCGAGCCGCAACTCGTCCAAGCCGCCAGCGATACCGTCGCCGGGCGCAGCAACGGAGCTCAATAGATGACCAAGCGCATGGTGATCATGCTCATCGCAGTCGCCATCGTGTTCGGCGGTATCTTCGGATTTCAGGCGTTCAAGGCGTCCATGATCAAGAAATTCATGACCGCCATGGGTTCGCCGCCGCAGACCGTGTCCGCGACCAAGGCCGCCTACGGCGAATGGCAACCGAAGCTCGAAGCGGTCGGGTCATTGCGCGCAGTTCTGGGCGCCGAGCTGTCGCTCGAGGTGGCCGGCGTCGTCGATACGATCACATTCAATTCGGGCGACGACATCGAGCAGGGCAAGCTGCTGCTGAAGCTGCGTGCGGGCGACGAAGTTGCCAAGCTCGAATCTTTGCGGGCGGTCGCCGAGTTGAACGAAATCACCTACGAACGCGATCAGAAGCAATTCAAGATGCAGGCAGTCAGCCAAGCCACCTTGGATACTGATGCCGCGAATCTCAAAAACGCTAAGGCGCAGGTGGCTCAGCAACAGGCCATCCTCGACAAGAAGTTTCTCCGCGCTCCGTTTGACGGCCACCTCGGCATTCGCGCGGTCGACCTCGGCCAATATCTCAGCGCCGGCACCCCCATCGTCACCTTGCAAGCCCTCGATCCGATCTTTGTCGACTTCTTCGTGCCGCAGCAATCGGTCGATCATGTGCGCCTCGGTCAGACGGTCACCGTGAAGGTCGACGCATTCAAAGATCAAAGCTTTGCCGGCGAAATCTCGGCGCTCAATCCAAAGGCCGATGCCGGCAGCCGCAACGTCCAGATCCGCGCGGCGTTGAAGAATCCGGATCACAAGCTGCTGCCGGGAATGTATGCGACGGTGGACATCGCGACCGGGGCGCCGCAGAGCTACATCACCCTGCCGCAGACGGCGATCAGCTTTAATCCGTACGGCGATACGGTTTACGTCGTCGACAGCAAGGCGGCGGACGCCGCCGGCAAGCCGCCGCAACTCATCGCGCGCCAGACGTTCGTCACCACCGGGCCGACGCGGGGCGATCAGGTCGCCGTGCTCAAGGGCATCGACGAAGGCGATCTGATCGTGACCGCCGGCCAGATCAAGCTGCACAATGGTTCGACTATCCTGATCGACAACTCGATTACGCCGACGGCCGACGCGGCGCCGATCCCGATCGATCGATAGGCGAGCCCGCGGCCATGAACCTCACGGATATCTTCATTCGCCGGCCGGTGCTCGCCACCGTCGTCAGCCTGCTGATCCTGGTGCTGGGCCTGCGCGCCTACGAAGTCTTGCCGGTCCTGCAATTCCCGCGCACCGAAAACGCCATCGTCAACGTCACCACGATCTATTACGGCGCCGATCCCGACGTGGTGGCCGGCTTCATCACCACGCCGCTGGAAAACGCCATCGCCCAAGCCAACGGCATCGACTACATGACCTCGGTCAGCCAGAGCGGGGTGAGCACGATCACGGTGTATCTGCGGCTCAACTACGATGCCGACAAGTCGCTGACCGAGATCAATACCAAGGTCAATTCGATTCTCAATCAGCTGCCGGCCGGGACGCTGCAGCCGATCCTCACCGTCAAGATCGGCCAGACCATCGACGCCATGTATCTCGGCTTCAACAGCGACACGCTCGCGCCGAACCAGATTACCGACTACCTGACCCGCGTGGTGCAGCCCAAGCTGCAGGCGGTCACCGGCGTGCAGACGGCGGAACTGCTCGGTCAGAAGGTGTTCGCCCTGCGCGCCTGGCTCGATCCGCAAAAGCTCGCGGCGTTCGGGCTGACGGCGACCGACGTCAGCCAGGCGCTGGCCGCCAACGACTACATATCCGGCATCGGCAATACCAAAGGCCAGATGGTGCAGGTCAACCTGACCGCCTCGACCGGGCTGCATTCCGCCGATGAATTCCGCAACCTCGTGGTCAAACAATCGAACGGCGCGGTGGTGCGCTTGAAAGACGTCGCCACCGTCACGCTCGGCGCCGAGGACTACGAATCGGAGGTCGGGTTCGACGGCAAGCAGGCGGTCTATATCGGCATCCAGGTCGCGCCGACCGCAAATCTGCTCGACGTGATCGACGGCGTGCACCGGGTATTCCCGGAAATCGAGGCGCAGCTGCCGCGCGGGCTCAACGGCAAGATCGTCTACGATTCCACCAAATTCGTGAACGCGGCGATCCACGAGGTCATCTTCAGCCTGCTCGAGGCTTTGGCCATCGTCACCCTCGTGGTCTTTCTGTTTCTCGGCTCGGTGCGTTCCTCGCTGATACCGACCGTCGCCATTCCGCTGTCGCTGATCGGCACCTTCATCATCCTGCTGGCGCTCGGCTATTCGATCAATCTGCTGACGCTGCTGGCGCTGGTGCTGGCCATCGGTCTGGTCGTCGACGACGCCATCATCGTGGTGGAGAACGTCAACCGCCATCTCGAGGACGGCATGGCGCCGGTGGCCGCCGCCATCGCCGCGGCGCGGGAGCTCGGCGGCCCGATCATCGCGATGACCGTGGTGCTGGCCGCGGTCTACGTGCCAATCGGCTTTCAGAGCGGGCTGACCGGCGCGCTGTTCGCGGAGTTCGCCTTCGCTCTGGTCGGCGCCGTGACCGTTTCCGGCATCATTGCGTTGACGCTGTCGCCGATGTTGTGCTCGCGGCTGCTCAAAGCTCCCGAACCCGAGCACCGCGGCTGGGAGGCCTGGTTTACCTATTACATCGACCGCGGCTTTAACTGGCTGCGCGGCGCCTACGAGCGGCGTCTGCATGGCAGCTTGAACTATCTGCCGGTCACCGTGGTATTCGCGCTGATCGTCCTGAGCAGCATCTATTTTTTGTTCGCCACCGCCAAGACCGAGCTGGCGCCGCAAGAGGATCAGGGCGTCATCATCACCCAATCGATCGCGGCGCCGGACGCCACGCTGCAGCAGCGCCAGCTCTATTCGCGCCAGGTGTATCAGATTTTCACGCAGCATCCGGAGACCGACCACGTCTTCCAGATCGACGTGCCTGGCCAGTCGATCGCCGGCATGGTGTTCAAGCCTTGGGACGAGCGTACGAAGACCACCAATCAGCTGCAGCCGGTGGTGCAGCAGGAGCTGAACAAGGTCGCCGGCGTGCGGGTCGTCGCCTTTCAGCCGCCGCCGCTGCCCGGCAGCATCGGCTTGCCGGTTCAGTTCGTGCTCGTCACCACCGATCCGTTCGCGCGGCTGTACGACATCGCGCAGCAATTTCTGAAGCAGGCGCGGCAGAGCGGCATGTTCATCTTTCTCGATTGCGATCTGAAAATCGACAATCCGCAATCCAATGTGGTCATCGATCGCGACAAGACCGCGCAGCTCGGGCTGAAGATGAGCGATGTCGGCACCGCGCTCGGCTCGATGCTCGGCGGCGGCTACGTCAACTACTTCAGCATGAGCGGACGCTCCTACAAGGTGATCCCGCAGGTCGGACAGCGCTTTCGCTTGAATGCGGTGCAGTTGCTCGACTACTACATCCGCACCGCCGACGGCACGCTGGTGCCGCTGTCGACGATCGCCACCGTTTCGACCAAGACCGTTCCCGAATCGCTCAACCATTTCCAGCAGCTCAACAGCGCGACGATCCAGGGCGTCACCATGCCGGGAGTCGCCCAGGGCGATGCCCTGGCGTTTCTGCAGGATCTATCGAAGCGCACGCTGCCGCAGGGCTATTCGATCGATTACGGCGGCTTGAGCCGGCAATACGTCCAGGAGAGCAGCGGCTTCGTCACCATGTTCGGCTTCGCGCTGATCATCATTTTCCTGTCATTGGCGGCGTTGTTCGAGAGCTTCCGCGATCCGGTCATCATCCTGGTCTCGGTGCCGATGTCGATTGCCGGCGCGCTGATCTTCGTCAGCGTCGGCATCGGCGGCGCCTCGCTCAACATCTACACGGAAGTCGGCCTGGTGACGCTGATGGGCCTGATCAGCAAACACGGCATCCTGATTGTGCAGTTCGCCAATCACTTGCAGGCCGAAGGCCGCACCAAGCGCGAGGCGATCGAGCTGGCCGCCGGTATCAGGCTGCGGCCGATCCTGATGACGACGGCGGCGATGGTGCTCGGCGTCGTGCCGCTGATCACCGCGACCGGGGCCGGCGCGGTGTCCCGCTTCCAGATGGGGCTCGTCATCGCTTCGGGCCTGTCGATCGGCACGCTGTTCACGCTGTTCGTGGTTCCGGCGGTGTACATGCTGCTCGCGGCCGATCATTCGGCGCCGGCAAGCATGACGCCGGCGCACACCGCTCCCGGCGCGTGAACTGAGCCTGGATCGATCGCAAAGGCGGACGGGCGCGATGGCAGACTGGAGCGCAGGGCAATACCTCAAATTCGAGGATGAACGCACGCGGCCGCCGCGCGATCTTTTGACCCGGGTGCCGCTCCGGCAGCCGCGGCTCGTGGTCGATCTCGGCTGCGGGCCGGGGAACTCGACCGCGCTTCTGGGCGAGCGCTTTCCGCAGGCCGAGATTGTCGGCCTCGATTCGTCGCCCGACATGCTGGCAAAGGCGCGCCAGCGGCTGCCCAACTGCACGTTCATTGCCGCCGACATCGCGACCTGGACGCCGCCGCCGCGCACCGATCTCGTCTTCGCCAATGCGGCGTTCCAGTGGGTGCCCGATCATCCGCGGGCACTGCGCCGGTTGCTTGAAGCGCTGCCGGCGGGCGGCGTGCTCGCGGTGCAAATGCCCGACAACACGCGCGAGCCGGCGCTTGTGATGCAGCGCGAGGTGGCGGCCAGCGGGCCATGGGCTAACAACCCGGCGGTCAAGGCCGCCGCGCGCGCCGACCTGCCGCTGCCCGAAACCTATTACGATCAGCTCAAGCCGGTCTGCGCGCAGTTCGATATTTGGCACAGCGTCTACCATCACGTCATGGCAACGCCGCAGGCCATCGTCGAATGGTTCAAGGGCTCCTCGCTACAGCCGTTCCTGGCGCCGCTCGATGCCGCCGCGCGCGAAGAATTCTTGGCCGCCTACACGGAAAAAATCGTCGGCAGCTACCGGCCGCGCTTTGATGGCAAAGTGCTGCTGCGATTCCCCCGGCTGTTCATCGTGGCGGTGCGATGAGGATTTTTTGTCGTCATGGCCGGACTTGTTATGCGGCGTTCCAGGCGTGGCTGCAATCGCTGTGGCCGCAGGCGCAAGCGCTCGGCGTGTCGCGCGCGACGTTCGACATGGCGACGCGCGGGCTCGAGCCCGATTTGTCGCTGCCGGAGCTGGTCATTCCCGGGCGGCCGGAACGAAAGGAACCGGGCCAGCCGGAATTCGTCGAGACGCCCGCGGATTATCTGAAAGAGACGACCTTCGACCGTCTGGCCGCGCAGGGCCGCAAGCTCAACGATCAATACCGGCCGACGCTAACCGCGATCGAGCGGCAGTTTGGCGTCGCGCCCACCGTGGTGCTGGCGATCTTCGGCCGCGAGACCGACTACGGCCGCGCCCGCGACACCCACAACGCCGTCCGCGTGCTGGCGACGCAGGCCTATTACGGCAAGCGCAAGGACAAATTCCGCGACGAATTTTTGCTGGCGCTCAAGATGCTGGAGCAGGGCTACGTCAAGCTCGCCGACATGAAAAGCTCCTGGGCCGGCGCCATGGGGCTGACGCAATTCCTACCCTCGGACTATTTGAAATACGCCACCCATTTCGGCGGCGAAGGCCGGGCCGACATCTGGAATTCGATCCCGGACGCGCTCGCCTCGGCGGCGAAGCAACTCGTCGACAAGGGTTGGCAACGCGATCTGCGCTGGGCCTACGAAGTACGCGCGCCGAACGACGTCGACTGCACGCTCGGCGTTCCGGACAATACACTGCCGATCGGCGAATGGCTCAAGCGGGGTTTTGTGCCGGCCTATGGCCGCAAGCTGTCGCCGGCCGAGCTCGCCGAGCCGGCTTCATTATTGCAGCCGGCCGGGCTTTACGGGCCGGCCTTCCTCGCTACCAAGAACTATTTTGTCATCAAGGAATACAATTTCTCCGACCTTTACGTGCTGTTCGTCGGCCATCTCAGCGACCGCATCCTCGATCCGCGGCCGTTCGAGACGACATCGTTCGAGACTCCTTGGGGCAAGGTGGCGCAGCTTCCGACCCGCGATCTTAATCGCATGCAGCAAATCCTCACCGCGCGCGGCTATTACCATGACAAGATCGACGGCAAAGCGGGGATGAAGACCCGCGCCGCGCTCGGCGAGTATCAGAAGCGCAACGGGCTCAAGGTCGACTGCTGGCCGACCGCTGCGCTGCTGGCGCATATGGAGGCAAGCGGCCGCTAATCATCCCCCGGCACGGCCAGCGGCAAGCGGTCGTCGTCCTCGCCGGAATAGCCGAGCGCGCGCCGCGATTTATATTTGAGCGAACCGGTGACACCGGGGTCACCATAATGTTCGCCGTAATGTTGCGCTGCGTAGCGCGCCCGCGCGCGTTCGGCGACGACCTCGCCGGAGATCGCGGCCGGCTCGCAGATGCGGCGGCCGCTGGCGCGCCGCATCAGATCGACGTGGATGTGATTGTAGTGATAGACGTTGGCGCCGGGCGCCAGCACGGTGGTGAATTCCTCGCAGGCCGCCAGCTGCACGTCATGCAGAAAGCCCTGCTCCTCCGGCGTTCCGCGCCAGCCATATTGCACGCTGATCTTGTGGCCGTCGGCAAGCTGGAATTCGGCGATGTCGAGCGCGTTGCCGAAAGCGTGCTCGGAAATATGCGCGTTCGGATCGCCGTTCATGCCGCGGCAGGAATAGGCCGAGATTTGTTTGATCTCGACCACCGGCTGGCGGAACCAGCGCAGCGCCGCCGGTTGCACCGCCGCCGCGATCCATTTGTCGAGCGCGGAGACGATCGGGCAGGCGAGCGTCGCCGCCGGTTTGACTTCGACCTGGCCGGCGGCGGTCACCATCGGCGCGCGCGGCTGACCGAGCGGTATCGGTTCGGCGCGCTGCGGGTAAGCCGGCGACGAATATACCGGCGGCGGATAAGTCGCCGGCGGCGGCATGCTTGGGGGCGTGCCGGGCGCGCCGTCATAGGGGCGCGGCGGCCCGGGTTGGTAATCCGCGTCGTCCTCGTCAGGCACGGGAACGCCCGGGGCGTAGAGCGACAGCGGCGGACCGGCCTGCTGGGAGCCCGGCGGCGGACCGACCTGTGAGGCCGGCGGCGAACCTGTCTGCCAGCGATAAACTTGGCCCGGCGTAGTTTGCATCGAACCCGGCGGCGGCGCGCCGTATTGCGGTGACGCGAAGGGCGGCGGCGCGTCATACGGCGGTGGTGTGGCGGGCGCTACGCCGTATTGCGGCGGCGACCCGGATGGCAACGGCGGCAGGGCGTTCGACTGGATCACCGGCCATCGCTGCGGCATGGCCGCGTCGGGGATGGCGCTGGGCGGACGCACCGGTTCGTCATCGTAACCGAGTGGTGCACTGTCACCCAGCGCCGACACCCGCAGCGGAAAATCGGCACCGCAAATGCCCGGGCCGCTGATCGCCGAAATGCGCACGCGCTCCGGGCTTTCCTTCACGGCGCCGGAATTGAGGCAGGCGATCTCGGCGTCGCGCCGCCACGGTTCGCGCTCGGCGAACAGAAAATGGCTGCAGCCGGCGAGCGCGATCAAGGCGGCAACGACGGCGGAGCCGAACAGCGACCACTGAACGCCACGCGACATGCGCGGAGAATGCGAGAATTTCCGTTAAGGACTGCTCAATGATGCCGCGCGCTCATGCGCGTTAGGGGTGCGGTAACCATGCCCCGCGCGAGCGGCCCTTGATCCGGCACCGGCTTTCGGGCCACATCGCAAAAATGCCGGGAGGGGTAATGGAACACAGTCTGATTGAGGGCGAGGGCGTCTGATGCTGGCCGCGCTCGACCTGGCCCGCCGCATCGAAGCCGGCCAACTCACCCCGCGTGCCGTCCTCGAACTCTGCGCCGAGGCGATTGCGGCCGACGAGGCCAAGATCGGCGCGTTCGTATCGCTCGATCTCGAGGCGGCGGCGCGTGCCGCGGAAGACCCGCGGCTTGCGGTGGCGCCACTGCGCGGTCTGCCGGTCGGGGTCAAGGACATCTTCGATACCGCCGACCTGCCGACGCAGTATGGCTCGCCGATTTACGCCGGCCATCGGCGGCGCGCCGATGCCGCCGCGGTGGCGATGGTGCGGCGCGCCGGCGGCTTGATCCTCGGCAAGACGGTGACCACCGAATTTGCTTGGATGGTGCCCGCCGGCACCCGCAATCCGCGAAACCCGGCGCATACGCCGGGCGGCTCGTCGTCGGGTTCCGCCGCCGCGGTCGCCGCCGCCATGCTGCCGATCGCGCTCGGCAGTCAGACCGCCGGCTCGGTCATCCGGCCGGCGGCGTTCTGCGGCGTCGCCGGGTTCAAGCCGTCGTACCGGCTGATCCCGACCGTCGGCATGAAATGCTTCTCGTGGCTCCTCGATACCGCGGGTCTGTTTGGCGCCGGCGTCGCCGATGTCGCCTTCGCGGCGGCGGCAATCACCGACCGCGATTTGCGCGTCGACCGCGGCGAACCGGCGGCGCCGCGCATCGGACTTCTCCGCACGCATCTGTGGCCGCAGGCGAGTGCGGCGATGCACGGCGCGCTCGAAACCGCCGCCCGCGCCGCGCAAGCGGCCGGTGCGACGGTGACCGAGCTGCCGCTGCCGCCGATCCTGGAAGAAGCCTACGGCGCGCACGGTCCGATTCAGGACTACGAAGCGTTTCGCGCGCTCGCCTTCGAATACGACCGCCATCGCGACGAGCTCGCAACGCCATTGCGCGAGCAGCTCGACCGCGCCGCCGCAATCACCGCTGACGAATACGACGCGGCGCGCCGCACCGCCACGCGCGCGCGCCAGGCGCTACCGGATTTGCTACGCGAGCACGACGTGATCTTGACGCCGTCGGCGCCCGGCGCGGCGCCGTATGGCTTAGGCTCGACCGGCAATCCGGCGTTCAACAAGCTGTGGACGCTATTGGGAACGCCGTGCGTCAACGTGCCGGGACTGCGCGAGGGCGAATTGCCGCTCGGCGTGCAGATTGTCGGCCGCTTCGGCCGCGACCGCTTAACGCTGGAGGCGGCGCTGTTCCTGGAACGCGCCATCGCCAAGCATTCGCGCGCTTAATTTTCCCTTGCGCGCACGCTGGAACTTTTCTTAGTCGCGGGCGCAACCGTTCATGTGGAAAAATTGTCCGCGGATTTCATGACGTTGGCGGCTGTGTGTCATGCAGCAAATTTCTGCGGCGATGCAGCAACGGATTTTCTTTTGTCGCTTGCCGCGTTCTGCTAGCATTTCACTCAGCGCAACTCTGATGGAGGTGCGACGAGTGGACCTTACATTGAGGCTCAATGTTCTGGCGGTGTGCGCCGTGTTCGTGTTCGTTGGCGCGATCTTGCTGGGGGCGTTCTGAGTTTCGGTCCAACGCCAGAGGCCATCAAGGGTCGCCGCGTCCAACCGGCGGTCAAGATTACAGACACCGGGGCAGTCAATGCTCCGGTGTTTGTTTGTCAGGGTTTCATTCCGCCGCCCTGCGCGGCAGCACCAGCGGGTCGTAGTTGAGAATCGGCGCCAGCCATTTCTCGGCTTGCACCAGCGTCCATTTCTTACGCTTGGCATAATCTTCGACCTGATCGCGCTCGATCTTGCCGACGCCGAAATAATAACTGTCGGGATGGCTGAAATGGAGCCCGCACACCGAAGCGCCCGGCCACATGGCGAAGCTTTCGGTGAGCCGCACGCCGATCTCGCGCTCGCCGTCGAGCAGCTTAAACAACGTCGCCTTCTCGCTGTGGTCCGGCTGCGCCGGGTAGCCCGGCGCCGGCCGGATGCCGCGATATTTTTCGGCGATCAGCTGGGCGGCGGCGAGCGCCTCGTCGGGCGCATAGCCCCAAAATTCCTTGCGCACGCGCTGGTGCATGCGCTCGGCCAGCGCTTCGGCCAGACGATCGGCGAGCGCCTTGGCCATGATCGCGGAATAATCGTCGTTGGCGTGCTTGAAGCGCTCGACCACCACGTCCTCGCCCAGTCCGGCGGTCACGGCGAAGGCGCCGATATAATCGGCGAGCCCGCTGGCGCGCGGCGCGATGAAATCGGCGAGCGCGACGTTGGCGCGGCCCTCGCGGCGCGACAGCTGCTGGCGTAGCGTATGCAGAATTGCCGCCGGCGCGTGGCGCGCCTCGTCGGCGAAGACGAGAATGTCGTCGCCTTCGCTGTTCGCCGGCCACAGGCCGACCACGGCGCTGGCGCGGAACCAGCGTTCGGCGGCGATGCGCGTCAGCATTTCCTGCGCGTCGGCGAACAGGCCGCGCGCGGCTTCGCCGACGGTAGCGTCGTCGAGGATGGCCGGAAACTTGCCGTTGAGCTCCCAGGTGGAAAAGAACGGCGTCCAGTCGATGAAGTCGACGAGCTCGGCGATCGGAATATCGGCGAGCCGCTGCGTGCCGAGAACGCGCGGCATCGGCGGTTGATAGTCGCCGGACCAATTGAGCTTCAGCGCATTGGCCCGCGCATCGGGGAGCGACAAGCGATGCTTCGTCTCCTCGCCGCGGGCATGCGCCGCGGCAATGCGGGCATATTCGGCGCGGACCTCGGTGACGACACGCGCCCGCGTCTCGCGCGAGAGCAGCGAGGAAACCACGCCGACGGCGCGGCTTGCGTCATTGACATAGACGGTCTGGCCGCGCCGATAGTTGGGATGGATTTTCACCGCGGTGTGCACGCGGCTTGTCGTCGCGCCGCCGATCAATAGCGGCAGGTCGAACCCCTGCCGCTCCATCTCGGCCGCGACATGGCACATCTCGTCGAGCGAAGGGGTAATGAGACCGGACAGTCCGACGATATCCGCCTTTTCCGCAATCGCAGCCTGCAGGATCTTCTCCGCCGGCACCATCACGCCGAGATCGACGACCGCGTAGTTGTTGCATTGCAGGACGACGCCGACGATGTTCTTGCCGATGTCATGGACGTCGCCCTTGACTGTGGCGAGCACGATCTTGCCGGCGGCAGACGCATGTCCGCGTCCGTCCTTGTCCTGTTCCATGTACGGCAGCAGAAAGGCGACGGCCTGTTTCATCACCCGCGCCGACTTCACCACCTGCGGCAGGAACATGCGGCCCGAGCCGAACAGATCGCCGACCACGTTCATGCCGTCCATCAGCGGGCCTTCGATCACGGCGAGCGGCCGCGCCGCCCGGCGGCGCGCTTCGTCGACATCGATCTCGATGAAGTCGGTGATGCCGTGCACCAGCGCGTGCGACAGCCGCTTCTCCACCGGCCATTCGCGCCAGGACAAATCGGCCTCTTTCTTTTCCTTGCCGTGGCCGCGATGGCGTTCGGCGAGCGCCAGCAGCCGCTCGCCGGCATCGGACTGGCGGTTGAGCACGACGTCTTCGCACGCCTCGCGCAATTCGGGATCGACATCGTCGTAGACCGCGATCTGCCCGGCATTGACGATGCCCATGTCCATGCCGGCGGCGATGGCGTGATAGAGAAACACCGAATGCATCGCCTCGCGCAGCCGCTCATTGCCGCGGAACGAGAAGGAAAGATTGGAGACACCGCCGGAGACGTGGGCGTGCGCCAGGTTCTTCCTGATCCAGCGCGCGGCTTCGATGAAGGCGACGCCGTAGCCGTTGTGCTCCTCCATGCCGGTGGCCACGGCAAAGATGTTCGGATCGAAGACGATGTCCTGCGGCGGAAAGCCGACGCGATTGACCAGGATGTCGTAGGCGCGCGCGGCGATCTTGGTTTTGCGCTCGAAAGTGTCGGCCTGGCCCGCTTCGTCGAAGGCCATGACCACGACGGCGGCGCCGTAGCGGCGCACCAGCCGGGCGTGATGGATGAAGGCGTCCTCGCCCTCCTTGAGCGAGATCGAATTCACCACCGCCTTGCCCTGCACGCATTTAAGGCCGGCCTCGATCACCGAGAACTTCGAGGAATCGATCATCAGCGGCACGCGGGCGATGTCCGGCTCCGCGGCGATGAGATTGAGGAACGTGGTCATCGCTTTCTCGGAATCGAGCAGGCCCTCGTCCATGTTGACGTCAAGGATTTGCGCGCCGTTCTCGACCTGGTCGCGGGCGACGGCCAGCGCCGCCGGGTAATCGCCGGCGGTGATGAGCTTGCGGAAGCGCGCCGAGCCGGTGACGTTGGTGCGTTCGCCGACATTCACGAAGGGAATCTCCGGCGTCAGCGTGAAGGGCTCTAGTCCGGACAGCCGCAAGAGCGGCGCGACGCTCGGTATCGGGCGCGGCTTCTTGCCGGCGACGGTTTCGGCGATGGCGCGGATGTGATCGGGCGTGGTGCCGCAGCACCCGCCGACGATGTTGACAAGGCCTGCAGCGGCGAATTCGCCGATCAGCGTCGCCATGGCCTCCGGACCTTCGTCGTAATGGCCGAATTCGTTGGGCAGGCCGGCATTGGGATAGGCGCAGATCAGCGTGTCGGCGACGTGGCCGAGCTCGGCGACGTGAGCGCGCATCTCGCGCGCGCCCAGCGCGCAATTGAGCCCGATCGACAGCGGCGCAGCGTGCGCGACCGAATTCCAGAACGCTTCGGGCGTCTGCCCGGAGAGGAGCCGGCCGGAGCGGTCGGTGATGGTGCCGGAAATCATCACCGGCACGCGGATGCCGCAGGCTTCCATGACTTCGGCGGCGGCGAAGATCGCGGCCTTGGCGTTGAGCGTGTCGAAGATGGTCTCGATGAGCAGCGCATCGACGCCGCCGTCGATCAGGCCGCGGATCTGTTCGGCGTAAGCGATGCGCAGCTCGTCGAAAGTGATGGACCGGAAACCGGGATTGGCGACGTCGGGCGAGATCGAGGCGGTGCGGTTGGTCGGGCCGATGGCGCCGGCGACGAAACGCGCGCGCCCGTCCTCGGCCTGCGCGAAATCCGCGGCCTCCCTCGCCAGCCGGGCGCCTTCGAGGTTCAGCTCATAGGCGATCTCCGCCATGGCGTAATCGGACTGCGCGACGCGGGTCGAAGAGAATGTGTTGGTCGAGACGATGTCGGCACCGGCACGAAAATAGGCGAGATGGATGGCGCGAATGGCGTCCGGCCGGGTCAGGTTGAGGAGGTCGTTGTTGCCGCGGACCTCGCGGTTCCAGGCGTCGAAGCGTGCGCCGCGATAACCTTCCTCGTCGAGGCTCAGCGCCTGGATCATGGTTCCCATGGCGCCGTCGAGCACGAGAATGCGCTCGGCCGCGAGGCGGTGCAGCGTCGCTTCGGAATTGGGTGAAGTCGCGGATCTGGGCGAGGAGTTGGTCATGGCTAAAGCGGCTCCCTCTCCCCGACCCTCTCCCCTGCGGGGAGAGGGAGCGCTGCGGGCCGCAGTCCCAACAAGTGGCAGATCGCGTAGACGAGGTCGGCGCGGTTCATGGTGTAAAAGTGGAAGTCGGTGACGCCGTGGTCGACCAGATCGAGCACCTGCTCGGCGGCGACGGCGGCGGCGATCAGCTTGCGCGTCGCCGGGTCGTCCTCGAGGCCGTCGAAGCGGGCGGCGAGCCAGTCGGGCACCGAAGCGCCGGCGCGCGCCGCGAAATTTTTGGTCTGCGCGAAATTCTGCACCGGCAGGATTCCGGGCACGACGGGAATATCGATGCCCGCCGCGCGCACGCGGTCGAGATAGCGGAAGTAAAGACTGTTCTCGAAAAAGAACTGGGTGATCGCGCGCGTCGCGCCGGCATCGACCTTGGCCTTGAGCATGTCGATATCGGCGGCGACGGTGGCGCTGTCCGGATGCTTTTCCGGATAGGCGGAGACCGACACTTCGAGGTCGGCGATGCGCTTGATGCCGGCGACAAGGTCGGCGGCGTTGACGTAGCCGCCTGGATGCGGCGCGTAGCGCTCGCCGAGGCCGCCCGGCGGATCGCCGCGTAGCGCCACGATGTGGCGCACGCCCGCCTGCGCATAGGCGGCGATCACCGCGTCCACTTCGGCGCGCCTGGCCGCGACGCATGTCAGGTGCGCCGCCGGCGTCAGCACGGTCTCGGCGAGAATGCGCTTGACGGTGGCGTGCGTGCGCTCGCGAGTCGAGCCGCCGGCGCCGTAGGTGACGGAGACGAAATTCGGCTGCAGCGGCGCCAGCCGTCCGATCGAGTCCCACAACGACTGTTCCATCTCCGCGGTCTTGGGCGGAAAGAACTCGAACGAAACGCGGATGCCGCGCGTCGCGGCGGCGCCCGCGAAGCGGCTGGCGCGAGCGCTCGTCATCAGGCTACCTCGCGCTTGGCCGGCGCCGCGAGCGCGATGCGCGGGTCGCGCCCAAGCCAAAGCGACACCGCGATCTTTCCTTCCGGCCCGGGCGGCAGCGTCTGCTGCCGCACGACGTCGAGCCCGGCGGCTTGCATCCACTGCTGCACGGTCTCGGCGGCGAAGCCGAGCCGGCGATGGGCATGCTCCTCGCGCAGGAACTCGAGATCGTGCAGGGCAAAATCGACGACCAGCAGCCGCCCGCCCGGCCGCAGCACGCGCGCCGCCTCGCGCAGCGCCCGCGCGCTGTCGTCGAGGAAGTGCAGCACCTGATGGACGATGACAACGTCGAACGAGTCGCGCGGCAGCGCGAGGTCGTAGATGTCGCCGTGGCGCACGCTGCAGTGCCTGAGACCGGCGCGATCGAGCCGGGCGCGGGCGAGCGCCAGCATGTCGTGCGAGAGGTCGAGGCCGAGCCCGCTCTCGATGTCGCCGGCGAACAGTTCGAGCATGCGACCGGTGCCGGTGCCGAGATCGAGCAACGAACGGATCGGCGCGTCGCCGAGCGCGGCGCGGATCGCCTCTTCGACCGCGGCGTCGGCGACGTGCAGCCGGCGGATGCGATCCCACTCGGCGGCGTGGCGGCGGAAATAATTCTGCGCGGCGGCGGCGCGGGCAGCGCGGACGGCGGCGAGCCGTTCGCGGTCGCGGGCGATAATCGGATCGTTCGGATCGAGCCGGGCAATCAGGGCGCGGGCGATGTCGGCGGCGCTGCCGCGCTCGCCGAGGCGGAAGAACGCCCAGGAGCCCTCGCGATAGCGCTGCACCAATCCGGCCTCGGCGAGAAGCCGCAAATGGCGGGAGAGGCGCGGCTGCGACTGCCGCAGAATGGCGGTGAGATCGGAAACAGTCAGTTCGGCTTCGGCGATAAGCAGCAACAGCCGCAGCCGCGTCGCTTCGCCCGCAGCCTTGAGCGTCGCGGTGAGGGCGGAAAACGGCAGTTGGGCAGAATCCATCGACTTGGCCGTAGCTTCAGGCGTTGCTTTGGATATAAAGATATCTTTATGCGCTTAAATTGGCAAGTGGCGTTGGGCTAAAGCCCACGAGAGCGCGATTTTCCGCGGCCGGCCCACCGAAGACTGGTGGCCGCGCTGGCTGCATGCCAATTTGCGCTCATGATCGAAGCGAAAGCCGCCGACGAAGCAAACGATCTACGCGAGGGCGAAGTCGCCGTCGAACTGCCGGCCGCCTTCGATGCCTCGCTTTATTACATCGGCCGCATCCACACGCCGTGGAAGCGGCGCGAGGATTGTCCGAAGAACCCGCGCGAGACCGACGCGGTGTGCACCGTGGTGGTCGATCCGCGCTGGGTCGCAGGGCTGCAGGGGCTCGAGACCGTCAGCCACGTGGTCGTGCTCTATTGGATGGACCGGGCGCGGCGCGACCTCGTGCTGCAGGCGCCGCATCATTATGCCGAGCTGCGCGGCGCGTTTGCGCTGCGCTCCCCGGTGCGGCCAAATCCGATCGCCGTCTCCGTGGCGCGCCTCGTCGGCATCGAGGGCAACAAACTCTCCGTCGTCGGGTTGGATTGCGTGGACGGCACGCCGCTCCTCGATCTGAAACCCTATTTCGCCTCCACCGACTCGGTGCCCGACGCCGCGGTCGGCTGGCATGCCGGGCGGAAGCGGTGAATGGCTTCTTTCTTGCCCTCTCCCCGAAAGTGGGGAGAGGGATTTGCCAAGCCAGACCCGCAAATTAGAATCGGGCTCCAAGTCAACACGTGGGCACGCTTCGCTTTGCCTACTCTATGCTCGCTCTCCGCGATCGAGTGGCGGATTATGCTCCGCAAATCGCCCTACGAGCTTGCTCAATGCGGTGCTGGAATTTGATCGGCGGTTGGGGCGATCGACGAAACGTAGAAATTTAGAGCGGGTTCAGCCGACGGCGTAACCCGCCGTCCCGCGGCGATTACGCTTCGCGAGGTTGCAACTTGACATTCCACGTACCTTGACTTGTAATCACATTGTCGAATTTGCGGCAGTTGCGTTAGGGAAATTCAAATGTCAATGCCCGAAAGCGAGACCATTCCAGGCGGTTTCACCTAAGAGAGTATTGCTGGCCATCTATTCCGAACGGCCGAGGCTAGGAGTTGGCTCCTTGGCCTTCGTTTTGACTCTGAGGTCAGATCTCGCGTGAATTCCATGGCGAGTCGGCCTCTCGGTAAAGTTGTGCATTAGACCCTGCCGATATATGTTGACGAGGGGTACGCGTAACGCCCGCCGATAACCGCGTCCCAGGAAGCGCGTTCTGGAGCTAAGCGGCGGCGTTGGTTCGCGGCCGCAAGTACCGCGGTGGAACGCCGTCAGGCGAGCGCGCTGCGATCAGCGCGAGCCGCGCCGTATGGCGCGGAACATCGGAAGGCATGCGCCTGGCGGCGTTCTGCTTCCTTTTATTTTCTTCGTAGCCCGGGTTGAGCAAAGCGAAACCCGGGAAGTATTTGCGGAGCATGATCGAGCCGAAAGCCGGTCCCACCGCCGGTTCAGGCGTGACGCGATGGTGCTCGGCGAAGTGCGCGACGCGTTGTACGGCATGCCTCGGGCGCGGAATGCGTTGCGAGAATGAGATACTATTTCGTCATTGCGAGGAGCGTAGCGACGAAGCAATCCAGCTTTTTGCTGCTAAGTCTGGATTGCTTCGCTTCGCTCGCAATGACGACGCTTCGCATCGCCTCAAAACAGCGGCGGCGCTTCGCCGACCCGCAACATGCCGAGATAGATCGAACCGTCGGCGAAGCGCAGCGGCAGCATCACGGCGGGCTTGTTGTCGACGGTGGCCGGCTGGCCCATCTTCTTGATGTTTTCGATCAGGCTCGCGCTCGCGGTTTCGCGAACGGCCGCGCCGAGCCCGGGCATCAGGCGGTCCAGCGCCCCCAATCCTTGCCCAGCGGAGAGGTCCGCACCCGCCAGCCGGTCAAGGCCTTGGCCGATCAAACGGTCGACGCCGAGCAGCGGAACGATGTGCTCGAGGTCGACGATGGCGACACGAATGACGCCGTCAAGCTTGCCATGAGCGTTGACGCTGAGCGTGCCGGCGCCGACGACGATGGCGTCGCCGCGCGTGAAGCGCAGCGATTTGATCTCGACGCCGCCGCCGGCCGCCTGCATCTCGCGGAAACGATCGGCCCAAGATTTTGGCGCGAGATCCTTGAAGCCGCGCAGCACGGCATCGAAGTCAACGTCGATCGGGGCGGCGGTCAACGGATGCAGCGTCGGCGCCGTGGCGCCGGTAAGCTTGAGCGTCGCCTCGATCACCGGATGATCGTTTGCCGCGCCTGCGGCCATGCGGCCTTCGAGGTCCGCCTGCTTGGCCGCGAACAGCGTTTCGCCGCTGCCGCCGGCAGCACCGACGCGGCCGAGATGCGGCGCTTCGAGCGAAACGGAAACGCGTTCGGGATTGGGCGGCTGTCCGCTGACGCTCAGGCGCGCGCGCGTCCAGTCGGCGGCGAAGCTCGGCGGCCGACCCAGTTCCGCGAGCGTCAGCGGACCGGCGATGTCGCCGGTCAGGACGGTTGGATGAAAGAGCTCCGCCGCAAAGACCGCGCCCTTCGCCTTCACCGCGTAGGGCGGCTGATTGCTTTTGATCTCGGCTGAGGCATCGCTGCAGCGCGCGGCAATGCCGAACGGAAAGCCGCCGATGGACCGCGAGCCGCAGGAATAGACTCGGCCCTCGGCAGCCTCCCGGTCCATCCAGCCGGCCAGCGTGCGGTCGGCGACCGAAGCGGCGTAATACCAGAGCCAGACCCATCCGACAGCCAGCACAACGACGATCGCACCGAGCGCGAGCAGCGGCCGCCATGGGCGGCAGGCGGCTCCGGTGCCGGGCTTGCGCGCCTGCCGGTCCGCCGCCTGCATCATGCTGAAGGGGGATTCGCCTGGCATTGGTCTTCTTCGCCCGCCGACTGCGGCGTTTCAAAGACTGGTGTAAGAACTTCAATACATTGCCCTAGATTCGCACGCCATGGCACCGCCATGATCGGCTTGTTAGGCGAGCGGCAATCCGGTCAGGAGTCAACAAGGGTGGCCGATCTCATCGACGCGCACGAAAACGCCGACCTTTGGGTGTTCGGCTACGGTTCGCTGATGTGGCGTCCCGGTTTCGACTTTCTCGAGCGCGTGCCGGCGCGGCTCATCGGCTTGCATCGGGCGCTTTGCGTTTATTCGTTCGTTCATCGCGGCACGCCGGAGCGGCCAGGTCTTGTGCTCGGTCTCGATCGCGGCGGCATGTGCCGCGGCATCGCCTTTCGTGTGGCCGCCGCGGCGCGGGCCAAAACGATGGCCTATCTCCGCGCCCGCGAACAGGTCACCACCGTTTATTTGGAGACGATGCGGCGGATCGAGCTGGAAGAGGAAGCGCGGCGGCAGGTGCGCGCGCTCTGCTTCGTCGTCGACCGCAGTCACGCGCAATATGCCGGGCGGCTCACGCTCGCCGAATGCGTGCATCACGTCCGGCAGGGTCACGGCCGCTCCGGTCCCAATCGCGACTACGTGCTGGAGACCGTGCAGGCCCTGGAAGCGCTGGGCTATCGCGAGACCGACCTGCACCTGCTCGCCGAGCGCCTGCGCCAGGCATCAGTAATCAGTAATCAGAAAGTGATGTAGGGCCGTGACGGGAACGTCTGAACTTCTCATTCTGATTACTGACCTCTGACCTCTGATTCCTGGACCAGCCGCGCCGTCGCTTCCTCGATCACGCCTTGCAGACGGCGGAGAAACGACCGCTTATCGAGGCCGGGCGGAATAGGATCGAGGACTTCAACAAGCACGGTCCCGGGATGGCGGCGCAGCGAGCGGCGCGGCCAGAACAGGCCGGAATTGAGCGCTACCGGCACGCAGGGAAGCCCGATCTCGGCATAGAGATAGGCGATGCCGGGCAGGTAGCGCGGCGCGGCGCCCGGCGCCCGCCGCGTGCCTTCGGGAAAGATCACGATCTGGCGGCCGCGCGCGATCTCCTGGCGTGCCAGTGCGGCCATGCGCGCCATCGCCGTTACCCGGCTGCTGCGGTCGATCGGAATCATCCGCGCCTTGCGCGCCAGCCAACCGAACAGCGGAATCCACATCAACTCGCGCTTGAGCACGTAGGTCGGATCGTCCAGGAGCGCGAACAGCGCAAAGGTCTCCCAAAACGATTGGTGCTTGCAGGCGACGATGCAGGCTCCCTTTGGGATGTTTTCGCGCCCGCGCCATTCGACGGTGATGCCGCAGACGACGCGCAGCAGCCAGAGACTAGACCGCGCGTAGGCGCGCAACACCGCGAGTATGAACCGATGCGGCAGGACGAGGGTCGGCAGCGCGACCAGCATGCGAACCATGATGTTCACATAAAACAGCGCGTTGAACAGAATCGAGCGGGCGAGAAGAGCAATGGAGCGAGACAAAAGATGGTCCGAGTTAGGTGAAGTCAGTGGGGTGAGCGCGCATCGGAAACGCGATTGTTGCCGACGTCGGCAGCCAACGAGACCAAGCGCATGCGCAGTTGGGCGAAAAGATATTTGAAATATTCCAACAGCACCAGCCGGGTGGTCGCGCCGTTCGACCACCACGGCTCGATACGCAAGCGGTCGGAGACGACCGGGAACGGAATCAGCGCGACATCGGGAAGCTGGTGCGCGATCTCGGCGCGCGCCCGCGGCATGTGGTAGGCGGAGGTGACGACGATGAGCGAATGAAAACCGCGATCCATGGCCCAGCGGCGTGTGCCCACGGCGTTGCCCAGCGTGTTGATCGCCGAATAGTCGAGGTCGACGCAGCAGGCCAGCAGGCGGTCGTAGCCGGTGACCTGCCGCGCGATATCGGCCGTGGTCGTTCCGGGGTTGACGCCGGTGATGAGCAGGCGCTTGCCGCGCCCGGCCGCCAAGAGTTCGAGCCCGTCAATGACGCGGGAGGTGCCGCCGGTCAAAACCACGATGCCGTCGGCGCTGCGGTCGAGCACGACCTCCTGGCTCGGCAGTAGCCAAAGGAAGTCCATGAAGCCGAGGACGATGACGATGCCGCCGAGGACGGCAAATTTGACGGCGAAAGATCTGATCCGCCGGGTTTTGACGGCGGCCTTAAGGCTGAGCATCGCCGCGCGCGTCCTGGACGCCCATTTCCGTTCCGACAGCCGATATCGGCATCATAGCGGCAATTCCAGCGGCAAGTTGGTCCTGCTTTAAGTCGTTCAGTCGATGGTCTCCAGGGTGCGATTGACCGTGCGGCGCGAAGCCAGCGCCGTGACCATGGCCGTCAAACCGATCTGTCCCAGGATCGCCAGGTAACCGGCAACCCCGATGGAGAAATTCCCGAACAGCGCCGCGATCTCGTCGCCCGCCGCGCTCCGCGCGAGCCAGGCGTTCACCGCTTCGGAAACGCCGAACAGCAATATCGCCGCGCCGCCGCCGAGCGCGCCGCCCCTGAAACCGAGCAGCAGGAAATGACGCTGGAATTGCTCGGCGATGAAGCCGTCGGTCGCCCCCACGTAATGCAGCACTTCGACGATCGGACGGTTGGTCGCCATCGCGCCGCGGGTGGCGAAAGTGACCGAGAGCACGGTCACGGCCAGCACCAGGGCAAAGACGACAACGCCGGCGGCAACCGCCGCCGCCCCCATGGTGCGCATGCGCTCCATCCAGCGGCGATGATCGTCGAGATTGGCGGTGGGAACCCGGGCTGCGAGCGCTTGCCGCAATGACGAGAAATCCGGTTTACCGCCGGACGACAGCTTGACCACGATCAGGCGCGGGATCGGCAGGTCGTCGAGCGCGATGCCGGCGCCGAGCCAGGGCTCGACCAGCTGCTGAGATTCTTGCTTGGTATAGGCGCGAACCTCGGCGGTGCCGGGAGCCGCGCGCGCGATCTCGATGGCATTGCGCACATCGGCCTCGATGTCGCGGCCGGGTGCGGGCCGGACCTGAATGGTGAGCTCGCGCCCGACCTCCGATTGCCAGTTGCTTGCGGCGCTCACCACCAGCGTCACCGCGCCGGTCGTCAACGAGGCCAGGAAGGTCATGATGGCGACCACCACGGCGAGCGAACGCCCGGCGATCGAGCTGCGGGGGACGAGCGGCGTCAAGACGGGCTGCGCGCGGACCAGCGGCGCCGCCTGGTGAAGATGGTCCCACGGTTCCGCCATGGTCTCGACCGGTTCAGTCGTAGGCATGCAGGCGTCCCTCATGCAGGACCAGCCGGCGCGCGTCGTATTCGTCCATCAGCGCGATGTCGTGGGTGGCGATGACGACGGCGGTGCCCGATTTGTTGAGCTCGACGAACAGCCGCAGCAATCGCTGGCCGAGGCTGGGATCGACGTTGCCGGTCGGCTCATCCGCCAGCAAGAGCTGCGGGCGCGCGATGACCGCGCGCGCGATGGCCGCGCGCTGCTTCTCGCCGCCGGAGAGAACCGGCGGCAGCGCCCCCATGCGCTCGCCCAGTCCGACCCATTGCAACAACTCGACGACCTCCGACCGGTAGTCGGCTTCGTCCTGGCCGAGAACGCGCAACGGCAGCGCCACGTTCTCGTAGGTGGTCATGTGGTCCAGCAGCCGGAAATCCTGGAAGACAATTCCGATCCTTCGCCGCAGGCTCGCGCGGCCATCCTTGCTCAAGGTCGCCGTGTCATGGTCGAACATGCTGATCAAGCCGCGCGTCGGCCGCAGCGACAGCAACATCAGGCGCAACAGCGAGGTCTTGCCGGCGCCGGACGGGCCGGTGAGGAACTGGAAGGAGTGCCCGTCGATCTCGAAATTGAGGTCGCGCAGCACCTCGGGACCGAGCCCATAGCGCAAGCCGACATTTTCGAACCGGATCACGCCGTCCTCCGAAAAGCCTCCGGGACCTTTAGCGGCGGCCCGCGGCTGATTCGCGGCCTTCTTGCCAGCCTCATACCATGCCGCCCCTATGCTTGCGGGCCGCTATGGTTTCCAATTCGTTAACAAATCGGAGGCTAGGCTTGCCGGGAAGGTGACGCACCGTTGATTCGCCGATGCTGATCGTTTGCCCGTCCTGCGCTACTTCCTACGACGTGGAGCCGGCGAGCCTGCTCCCCGAGGGGCGCTACGTGCGCTGCCGGCGGTGCCATTTGGTTTGGCACGCGGTGCCCAGCCATGCGGACAGGCTCATCGCCGCCGCGGCGGCGCTTTGCCCTGAGGCGGGGTCCGACGAAGAAGAAGGCGACACGCTCGGCGGCGAACCTCCGGTGGAGGGCGAATCCTTCACAGCGGCTGCCGACGATGTGCAGCCGACGGAGGATGGATCGGTCTTCATGGCGGGCGACGACGCCGAGGCCGCCGAGGACGGTTCGTTCTTACCGGTGGCCGATGAACACGAGCCCGCAGCCGAGGACGAGACTTTCGCCGACGAGCCGGACAAGTCCGCGGAAGTGGAAGCGCCGCCGATCGCGCCGGTCGATCTCGATCAAGGCCGGCAGCCGATCGAGATCGACGAACAGTCTCGCGCTTATTCGGTCGCGCCGCTCGAGGCAATCCGAAGCTTTGCCGGCTGGCCGCCGCTGCCCCGCGTCAGGCACTGGTCGCCGCCGCGTTGGCCGCTGTCGCGCCTACACACCGGCATCCTGGCGCTGCTCATTGTCGATTGCATCCTCGTCGGCTGGCGCGGCAACGTCGTGCGCGCCTTCCCGCAAACCGATTCCTTCTACAAGCTGGTAGGCCTCCCGGTGAACCTGCGCGGCCTCGCCTTCGACGGCATCACCACGGCCACGGAACGGCGCGAGGGCGTGCCGGTTCTCGTGGTCGAAGGAAATATCGTCAACAGCGCCCGCAGGTTTGTCGACGTGCCGCGGCTCAAGTTCGTCGTGCGCAATGCCGCGCGGCAGGAAATCTATTCCTGGACCGCTGTTGCATCGCGCACGCCGCTGCCGCCGGGCGAGGCGGTGTCCTTCCGCACACGGGTCGCCTCGCCGCCGCCCGACGCGCACGACGTGGTTCTTCGTTTCGTCGATCGCCGCGACATTGTCGCGGCGGCACGCTGACCGGCCATGGCGCGCATTCTCATAGCCGAAGACGAGGAATCGTTATGCACGCTGTCGGCACGCGCGCTCGCGACCGACGGTCACGAAGTCAAGACCGCGGGCGACGGCCGTGAGGCGCTCGACCTGCTTAGCCGCGAAGAAGGGCGCTTCGACCTTCTGCTCACCGACATCCGCATGCCGGTCATGGACGGCATCGCGCTGGCGCTGGCGGCGGCGCGCGATTATCCCGACCTGACCATTCTGTTGATGACCGGCTATGCCGATCAGCGCGAACGCGCCCAAGGCCTCGACGCCATCATTCATGATGTGCTTACGAAGCCGTTCTCAGTCGCGGTGCTCCGCGGCACGGTCAATGAAGCGCTGGCGGTCAAGGCGCGGCCCTAACGCTAGAGCGCAATCGCTTCAGATTGAATCGATTGGCGCTCTGGCAGGTTTAGTGGAGCATGATCTTTTCGGAAAACCGGCTTCCACCCTCGGATCATGCTCAGCCTTCATCCGAGGCGGCGTAAGGCCGCGGCAGCGGCTCGACCGGAAGATCGGGATGCGGCCGGCCGAAATCGGGCGCCGGCGAATCCTGGCCGATCTGCACGATGCCGCGGCGGATGGCGCGGGTGCGGGTGAAATGCGCAAACAAGGCCTCGCCGTCGCCGCGGCGGATGGCGCGGGTGAGCTGCGATAAATCCTCGTTGAAGGTGCCGAGCATTTCCAGCACGGCGTCCTTGTTGGCCAGGAACACGTCCCGCCACATGGTTGGATCGGAGGCGGCGATGCGGGTGAAATCGCGAAAGCCGCCGGCGGAGAATTTCAGCACCTCGGAGCGGGTGACTTCGGCGAGCTCGTCGGCGGTGCCGACGATGGTATAGGCGATGAGATGCGGCAGGTGGCTGGTGATCGCCAGCACGAGGTCGTGATGCGCGGCCGGCATGGTCTCGACGGTGGCGCCGAGTGCGCGCCAGAACGCGGCCAGTTTTTCGACAGCGCCGGAATCGGCGCCGTCGGGCGGCGTGAGGATGCACCAGCGGCCGACGAACAAGGACGCGAAGCCGGCGTCCGGGCCGGAATTCTCGGTGCCGGCGACCGGATGCGCCGGGACGAAATGCACGCCCTCGGGCAGATGCGGCGCCATGTCGCGAATGACGGCGCCCTTGACCGAACCGACATCGGAAACGGTCGCGCCGCGCGCCAGATGTGGGCCGATCTCGGCGGCGACGCCGCCGCAGGCACCGACCGGAACGCAGACGATGACCAGCTCGGCGCCCGCGACCGCAGCCGCATTGCTCTCAACCACCTGGTCGGCAAGGCCGAGTTCGGCGATGCGGCGGCGCGTTTCCACCGAGCGCGCCGTCGCCACGATCTCGCGCACGGCGCCTTGCGCGCGGGCGGCCCGTGCGATCGAGGAGCCGATCAAGCCTGTGCCGATCAAGGCGAGGCGATTGAACAGCGGTGCGGATTTGGTCACGGCGTCACGCTGCTTGCCCTAAAAACTCTTTCAGCGCGGCGACGACGAGGTGGTTCGCCTCCTCGGTGCCGACGCTCATGCGCAGCGCGTTCGGCAGTTTGTAGGGGCCGAGCTGGCGCAGGATGAGCCCGCGCGCCGAGAGGAAGGCGTCCGCGTCCTTGGCGGTACGGCCCTTGGCGTCGGCGAAGTGGATCAGCACGAAATTGGCGGCGCTCGGCGTCACCTTCAGGCCGAGCTTGCCGATCTCCTGCGACAGCCAGGCGAGCCAGCGCGTGTTGTGCTCGCGCGCTCGCTCCTGGTGCTCGTGATCCTCGATCGCCGCGATGCCGGCGGCGATCGCCGGCGCATTGACGTTGAACGGACCGCGAATGCGATTGACGGCGGCGACGACATGAGCGGGACCGAACATCCAGCCGAGTCGCAAGGCCGCCAGCCCGTGGATCTTGGAGAACGTGCGGGTCATGACGACGTTGTCGTTGGTGGCGACGAGCTCGATGCCGGACTCGTAGTCGTTGCGGCGGACGTATTCGGCGTAAGCCGCGTCGAGCACGAGCAGCACCTGCGGCGGCAGGCTGCGGTGCAGCCGCTTGACCTCGTCGAACGAGATATACGTGCCGGTCGGGTTGTTCGGATTGGCGAGAAAGACGACTTTCGTCTTCTTCGTCACGGCGGCCAGGATCGCATCGACGTTTGCCGTGTAATCCGTTTCCGCCGCCACCACCGGGCGGGCGCCGGTGCCGCGCGTCGCGATCGGATAGACCAGAAAACCGTGCGTAGTGTGGATCGCCTCGTCGCCGTCGGCGAGGTAGGCGCGCGCCAGCAGGTTCAACAGGTCGTCGGAGCCGGCACCGCAGACGATGTGCTCCGGATCGAGCCCGAACGCCCGTCCAATCGCCTCGCGCAACTCGCTCGCCGAACCGTCCGGATAGTCCTCCAGATGCGCGGCGACGGATTCATAGGCCGCGATCGCGCGCGGGCTCGGCCCGAGCGGGGTCTCGTTCGACGACAGCTTGAAGATCTTGGCGACGCCCGGCGCGCTGCTCTTGCCGGGCACATAGGCCTCGATGTCGAGGACGCCAGCTCGCGGCTGGGGACGTAGAGCGGCCATCACGTTCTGCTTTCTCGTCGTCGTGCTCGCTGATTGTCCGCCCCGCGAAGCGGGGGAGGGGATCAGCTTTTGTGCGGCACCGTATAGCGGGTCGCGTGGCTGCCGACGAGGGCCCTTGAGCGGATCGAGGCGCCGGTCGCAAGGAGCGCGTCGGCGACCGGGCCGATGCCGCCCCGCGCGACCGAGATGAGCAGGGCGGCACCTTCAAAGGCACGGTCGGGCACCGCAATTGCATTGGCGAGGCCGGCCAACCGGTCGACCGAGCCGGCGGTCCAGCCGGAGACCCGCACGCTCCACACCTCGGTTTCGGTTACCATGGCGTCCGCCGCGACGCGGGAGACCACGAAGACCGGCATGCCGGCCGGGTGATCGGCGCGCTCGACGAAGGGCAGCCGGGCAATGATTTTCGGCGCGGTATCGAATTCGAGCGTGGTCCACCATGGGCCGGCGCCGGCGATGGCGAAGGCGGGAACCAGGCCGAGATCGCCTTTCGACGCGGTCACCGCCTGGACCACGCTCGCCGCCCCCATATGCGGCACGAACGGCACGGTGAAACCGAAATGAAACCGCGCGGAATCGCGCATCAGCGCGTCGCCGGCGGAGAGGTCGGCGTGCACGGCGAACGGCGCCTGCACGTAGGTGAAGGTGGAGATGATGACCCGCCAGATGCTCTCGGCGGTGTCGAGCGGCAGGCTGCCGTGATGGCGCTGGACGAGACGCCGCATCATGTCGGCCTCGCGCGCCGGGCGGAACGCGGAGCCGGATTCCTCGGTCTTCTTGACCGCGATCAGTCGTTCGATGATCTCGCCGCGCTCGATCAAAAGCGCGTGCATCGCCTCGTCGATCCGGTCGATTTCGCGACGCAGCTCGGCAAGTGGGGGTTCGTTTTGGCGCGGCGGTTTCATGCTCTGCCCGGGCAATCGCTTGGATTGATAGGTGTCGTGAGGCCCGAAAGCAAAGAAAAATCAAATAGCAATCAAAGAAAACATTGACTCCGGCGGGCAGCGGCCTAATTACGCCCCTTTGACCGCCGCGGCGGCGGGGCCACCAGGCCGGGAAGCGCCGATCCGGGAAGCACTTATGGCAGAAGGGGGCGCCACGCTCGATCTCGCCGACCGCACGCGCGAAGCGGACTATCCGCATTCGCTGGTCGTGCGCTTTCCGGTGAATAATCCGCTGCGGCTCGATGCCGGCGTCGATTTCAGCCCATTGCAGATCGCCTACCAGACCTATGGCGCACTCAATGCCGAGCGCAGCAACGCCGTTCTGGTGTGCCATGCGCTCACCGGCGACCAGCATGTCGTCAACGACCATCCGGTGACCGGCAAGCCGGGCTGGTGGGAGACCATGGTCGGGCCCGGCCGGCCGATCGACACCGAACGTTATTTCATCATCTGCCCCAACGTCGTCGGCGGCTGCATGGGCTCGTCCGGACCGGCCTCGACCAATCCGGCGACCGGCATGTCATGGGGCCTCGACTTTCCCGTCATCACCGTGCGCGACATGGTGCGCGCGCAGGCGATGCTGCTCGATTATCTCGGCATCGACTCGCTGTTTGCCGTCACCGGCGGCTCGATGGGCGCCATGCAGGTGCTGCAATGGGCGGCGAGCTATCCGCGGCGCGTCTTTGCGGCGCTGCCGATCGCGGGCGCCACGCGGCATTCGGCGCAGAACATCGCCTTCCATGAGGTCGGCCGCCAGGCGGTGATGGCCGACCCGGACTGGCGCGGCGGACGCTATTTTGCCGAAGGCACCAATCCGCGGCGCGGGCTTGCGGTCGCGCGCATGGGCGCGCACATTACTTATCTGTCCGACGCCGCGCTGCACCGGAAATTCGGCCGCCGCTTTCAGGACCGCGACAATCCGACGTTCTCGTTCGACGCCGACTTCCAGGTCGAGTCCTACCTGCGGCACCAGGGCATCACCTTCGTCGAGCGCTTCGACGCCAATTCGTATCTCTATCTGACCCGCGCCATGGACTATTTCGATCTCGCCGCCGATTACGACAGCGTCGTCGCCAATGCCTTCCGCGGCGCGCCGACGCGGTTCTGCGTCATTTCGTTCACCAGCGACTGGCTGTTCCCGACGCCGGAATCGCGCGCCATCGTACATGCGCTCAATGCCGCCGGCGCGCGCGTCTCCTTCGCCGAGATCACCACTGACAAGGGCCACGACGCTTTCCTGCTCGACGAGCCGGAATTGTTCACCATCGTGCGCGGCTTTCTCGAGGGCGCGGCCAAGGCGCGCGGCCTGCCGCCGGCGCGGCGGTGAATGCGATGTGTGAGGTCTTGGCGCTGCGTGCTTTACCTTTCACCTCTCCCCAGCGGGGAGAGGTCGGATCGCGAAGCGATCCGGGTGAGGGGGCTCGTAACTCACCCTCTTGCTCTGAACCCCCTCTCCCCACCGGGGAGAGGGAGCGCTTGGGAGTAAGCTGATGCTCACGCGGCTCAAGCGCGACCTCACCATGGCGGAAGCCGCGCGCGGCCCGGGCGGCTCGCGCGTCGACTTGCTCGTCGTCGCCGCCATGGTGGAGCAGGGCGCGCGCGTGCTCGACGTCGGCTGCGGCGACGGCGAATTGCTGCGGCTCCTGGAGACGCGCGGCGTCGACGGCCGCGGCATCGAGTTGTCGCGCGAGGGCGTCAACGAATGCGTCGCCAAAGGCCTTGCCGTGGTGCAGGGCGACGCCGACACCGACCTGGAAGATTATCCCGATGACGGCTTCGATTTCGTCATCCTGTCGCAGACGGTGCAGGCGACGCGGCAGCCGCGCGTCGTGCTCGAGCACATGCTGCGCATCGGCCGCCACGCCATCGTCTCGTTCCCCAATTTCGGCCATTGGCGCATCCGGCTGCAAATCGCGCTCGGCGGCCACATGCCGCACACCGACAATCTGCCCTATGCCTGGTACGAGACGCCCAACATCCACTTTTGCAGCATCAAGGATTTCCGCCAGCTCTGCCGCGTGTCGGGCGCCAAGATCGAGGAGGCGGTGGCGCTCAACGCCTGGGGCCGGCGCATGCGGCTGAAAATGCCGTGGTGGTTCTGGAATCTGTTCGGCGAGCAGGCGGTGTTTTTGCTCAGCCGCCGCGGGTAGAATCGCCATGCCTCACGTCCGGTCGCCCTCCGCGATCGGTGCGGGCCCGTAGCTCAATGGTCAGAGCCAGCGGCTCATAACCGCTTGGTTGGAGGTTCGAGTCCTCCCGGGCCCACCAGTAATTTCAATAACTTAGCGGAAATGTCCCATTCTTATTACGGCGCTTGGCAACGTAGCTGGCAACAATCTGCAAAACTCGTAGAAACGCTGCCCGCCACGCCCCGGGTGATGACGCGCACGCCGGCAGCGTCGCGCGGGGCGATGATGCGGAAGCCGTCGTGCTTGATCTCATGAATCCAGCCGGATCCAGCCGGCGGCTCTTTGGCCGGACGCGGCAGACAAGGCTCGAAGCAGGGTAGAGGACGATCGGCGCGCAGCCGGCGCCGAAGCTCACGCGTTACTGTCATTCCGCCTAAGATAGGCGACGCGATGCAGACGAGCTAGCTTAGACTTGTGAAATACCGAGGCGCTTAGTCGTCCGATGGAACGGCGTTGACGCAACGCCACTCGGTCGCACAAGGTGCCAAAACCGCCTCGCTCATCGGGGGCGTAGCAGTTCCAACGTGCGAGGGTCCGGCTCGCCACCATAGAATTGATCCAAGGCTTCCGCGACCGCGATCCTGTTCGCCAGGCGATCATCGGTCCCCGGTCGCTTTCGGCCAAGCGGCCGAGCATCATTGACAAAAATGGGGTGGCGGCTCTCTGAGTACGGCCTTAGCCTCCTTCAGATTGAACGTATAGAAGCCTTCGGTGAATCAGCGATAGACTGAGCGAGAAGATGGCGTAGCCCGCCGAGAATGTCGTGCTTTCCACAACAAGCGCGGAACATGCGAGCAGTGGTCGACGGCCCTCCGGTTGTCGACGTGACCGCATCCGCGTCCGCACCGCGCTTATGTCTTGCAGGAAGTCGAGAAAAGCGCGAATATTCACGTCAAATCGGCAGCCATCTGGGGAATCCCAGTTCATGGGATCGCTCGCCACAGGGTTCCTGAAGTGGGCTCTCATCATTTCAGGCATGGCGCTGGCCTCAATCGCAACGACCGCGGCACCTTTGATCCCAATCGTGTCCTTTCTTCAACATTGGGATCATCACTGGTACGTATGGCTGCCGAGTGACCCGGTGTACGAGGCGGTCGAAATCATGGCCGCCGAGCGCGGTCCGAACAACCCACCTTTGCTTTGGGTGTTCTTTACCGAGCGCGCTCAACCAAAGCATCAAATCAACTACTACAGCGATGCCAAGGTGGCGGCGGCGAGAGCTGCCGACGGCGTAACCTCACAGTTTGCCGAAATCAAATTCACGATGACCGGAGCCGACGGAGAGCCGCGCGGCGTCTCCGCTGGATTTGTCGATTTTCAAAACCGGCACGTTGCGATCGAGGTCGGCTTTGATTCGGAAGCGAGGCTGGCGACTACCAACGCCGGTCTCACCGATCAGATCGGGCATAGCGGCGAGCGCCTGCTGTTGTTGTTCTTCCGTGAGCGGGGCGCTCGCGCCCAGAACCCTCACGTCACCATTAACGGCACCGACGTGGCGAAGCCGCAGCCCGGCCAAACCTTTCCGGCGCCATTTGCCGCGGCCTATAGCAACAACATCTTTGTCGGCGGTTTTCCTTTCATGGGTTTGGACGTGAGCTTCGATGGCCGCGCTGAAACTCCGAGCCTGGGAGCGCACTTCGTGCCGACCGGCACACCCAACGTCTACGAGGCGGCGCCGCCCCACACCGGCCGCATCAACCTGCTCACGACTTTCGAGGGAAGCCTTGCGGGCTATCAGCAGCACGATCGCACCGGCGCCCACATGATATACATCCGCTTCGATCCGCCGCTCCCGCCTACCGATCAGCTGGCGTCGGAAGCCCAATCGGCTTTTCAAATATTGCTCGACAACTTTCGCCACTTGCTTGCGGGCGACATCCGCGTCCGCCGCGAAGGCGCAAGCGTGATGATGGATTGGCGCTTCGACGAACCGGCTTGGGCCCGCTCACGCGTGCTGCGC
This sequence comes from Xanthobacteraceae bacterium, assembly GCA_050010955.1. Taxonomy (GTDB): domain Bacteria; phylum Pseudomonadota; class Alphaproteobacteria; order Rhizobiales; family Xanthobacteraceae; genus BOG-931. The sequence goes on from JBEKJZ010000035.1 coordinate 51,743, forward strand.
ACGACAGCCCTTCTTAGTGGCGATAATATCTCACACCTCGATTTGCGCCCGCTCAAGAATGAGCAGTGAAGGCTTTACGCAATAATTGCCATCCTTCGGTTATGATTTTGCTGAGCAACCATTGCCTTAACTTCCTGCTTACCGCAGGCCGGTGGCCCCGCCGACACCCAAATGGCTCATTGGTCTTCGGTTCTCTATGGTTTCTGAGTCACAAGCTGGTCCCCATGCAACAGCAATGTGGTGCTTGAGCTATTAGCGCTTTTCGGGTTTCCGGCGTCCGCGGGCAGCGCCGCGGCGTCCCCATCTCAACCGACACCCCTCCTTGACCCGCCCTATCCGATGCGGAGACCCGATGTCCGACTTGGGTCATCTTCGACCGGTCGGCATGTCTGAGGGATGTCCGCTTTCCCTCGGTGATCTCAATCGGTCGACGCAACACTTTGTCTTAGAGGGAAAAGATCGATTATAGGCCGATAAGTCATGGATTTCGTGGTGGTGCGAGGGCGGCAGAGCAAATCACGTTATGGGATAGCTGGTTGCGGATGGACTCGCTGAAAGCGTTTGGGCGAGCGTTTGGCAAGCCGTCATCGTTATTTATTGCCAGCTGGCCCCTCGTGTTGCGTCTACCGGTTGAGATCACCGACAAGCGCGGACAAAGGTCGGCATCGGAGCGGAATGTGTCGATAGCGATTGACCTGAAGTGGACATTCAGGGATTGAGTTCGACTTTGATATTCCCAGCCAGATGAATCATCGACCTTTTCCATGTACGATCTCCCAGCTGAGAAAAATTGGAGGCACTAATGTAATTACTGGGCTCTAATTATCTTTACGCGCTAGCTACAATTTCAATTACCTACGGAGGCTTCGCCGCGCTCGTCACAATTTTTCGCCAAACAAAAGGCGACACACTGTCTGATCATGACACCTTTTTCATTCGTAATGTTTTGATCAGGAGTTTCATGACTGCTGGTTTCGCGATGCTACCACCACTACTCGAGATGTTTGAGTTATCTCCTTCGACCATCTGGCGCGCATCGAGTTTGGTTGCGGCGACCCTTCAGGTGCTGTTCATTTTGACATGGCTAGTTCGGAGACGCGCAGTTGCTGATAAACCGTTTCCACGATTCTCAGTGGCAAATGCCGTCTTTCAAATGCTGACGGCGTTATTCTTGGTCGTGAACTCGCTGGGACTATTTTTTGAGCCGAGCGGCGGTCCATTTTCCGCTGGCGTAACCGCATTTATGATATCGGCCGTCATAGCCTACATGATTGCGCTTGGGGGCCTGCTTAAAGGGACTCCGGATATGAAAAGACCCAGCTAGACGGGCGATGTTCTGTTCGACTCTATTTCGGTTTTATGTCGGCT
>JBEKJZ010000036.1:0-26305 GCA_050010955.1 Xanthobacteraceae bacterium
AGAAGACAGAATTCAAGGCGGGATAAGCCTGCCTGCAGCTGTCCTCTGTTGTCCGTCAACTGTCCTCTGTCGTCCTTGGGGAGAAACGCATGAAACGCCTGGCTATCGCGCTTGCCGCCGTACTCGCTGTTGCGCTCTGCCGGCCGGCGCTCGCCGACGAGCCGATCATCATCAAATTCAGCCATGTGGTGGCGCCCGACGCGCCCAAGGGCAAGGCCGCCGTGCTGTTCAAGGAGCTTGCCGAGAAGTACACGAACGGCAGGGTGAAGGTCGAGATCTATCCGAACTCCTCGCTCTACAAGGACAAGGAGGAGCTGGAGGCTTTGCAGCTCGGCTCGGTGCAGCTGCTGGCGCCGTCAATCTCGAAATTCGGCCCGCTCGGGGTCAAGGAGTTCGACATATTCGATCTGCCGTTCTTGGCGAGCGACGATGCTCGCGCGCACCAGATGATGCTGAGCCCGATGATGGGCGAACTCAATCAGAAGCTCGCGGCCAAGGGCGTCTCGGCGCTCTCCTATTGGGACAACGGCGCCACGGTGTTTACCGCAAACACGCCGCTGATCTGGCCGGATGACTTCCGCGGCCTTAAACTGCGGATTCAGGGCGGCAAGGTGCAAGACGCCGTGGCACGCGAGCTCGGCGCGCTACCGCAGATCTTGGCCTTCTCGCAAGTCTACCAATCCCTACAGACCGGCGTCGTCGACGGCGAGGACAACGTGCCGTCGAACATTCTGACGCAGAAATTCTACGAAGTGCAGAAACACCTGACCGTGTCGTTCCACGGGCGGATCACCTATGCGCTCATCACCAACAAGACGTTCTGGAATTCGCTGCCCGAGGACGTGCGGAAGGAACTCGACCGAGCCGTGAAGGAGTCGACCGAATTCTTCAACGCCACGGCGGCGAAGGATAACGCCGATGCGCTGGAGAAGATCAAGGCATCGGGGAAGACCGAGATTCATGTTTTGACCGAAGCCGAAAGGAAGGCCTGGATCGCCAAGCTGATGCCGGTGCACGCCGAGATGCAGGCCCGCTTCGGCAAGGACTTCATCGAACGAGTCTACAAGGCCTCGGGCTTCACGCCGCCGCAGTCCTAGGGCGATCAGTCGGGCAAGTGAGGGTTTCAGCTTGCGGGGACAGCTGCTGCTCGACCGCATCCTCGATCGGCTCGAAGAGTGGATCATCGCCTCGCTGATCGCCGCGGCGACGATCCTCACCTTCGTCGCCGTGGTCCACCGCTACGGGGCGAGCAACTCCGCGGTGTTGGCCAGGTGGGCCGGTGTGCACGGTTTCGTCTTTCTCCAACAGGCCGCGGATGAGGTCTACACCTCGCTCGCCGCAATCAACCTGTCCTGGGCGCAGGAGCTCGCCACTTACATGTTCGTATGGATGGCGAAGTTCGGCGCCGCGCTCGGTGTGCGCACCGGCATCCATGTCGGCGTCGACGTCTTCGTCAAGCGATTGTCGCCGGCGGCGCGCAAGCCGGTGATCGTATTCGCGCTATTGTGCGGCGCGCTGTTCACCGGCGTCATCGGCACGCTCGGCGCCGTCTACGTCTATGAGCTTGATCCGGACGAGGTCTCCCCGGAGCTCGAATGGCCGAGCTGGATCATCTATCTCTGCATCCCGCTCGGCTCCTACCTGATGTGCTTTCGATTCCTGCAGGTGATGTGGCGATATCTTCGGACCGGCTTGGTGCCGCATCAGGCGCATGGAATAGATTACACGGCGCCCCAAGACGCGCCGGCGCCGTTGAGTGAGGCGGCGCGGTGATCGCCTTTTCGCACGCCGCGAAACCGGCCGCGCCGCGGCCGCTCGGCGACGCGATCACCGCGGCGCTGATCGTCGTAATCCCGATTGCGCTGGCGCTCGTCTGCTTCGCCGCCCGGCTCCATGTCATCGAGCTATCGCACACAGTGCGCGCCGAGCTGTTGTTTGCGCTGCTGCTCGCGCTGATGGCGTGCGGCATGCCGATCTCGATTGCGCTCGGCCTCTCGGTGCTCACCTATCTGTTCATCCTGTCCGACGTCGATCCGAAAATGGTCGGCCTGAAGCTGTTCACCAGCCTCGACCGCTTCGAGATCATGGCGATTCCGTTCTTCATCCTGGCCGGCAATTTTCTCACCAGCGGCGGCGTCGCCCGCCGCATGATCGATTTCGCCGCGTCGCTGATCGGGCATTGGTACGGCGGTCTCGGATTGGCCGGCGTCGTTGCTTGCGCGCTATTTGCGGCGATCTCCGGCTCTTCGGTCGCCACCGTCGTCGGCATCGGCTCCATCATCCTGCCGGCGCTGGCGCAGAACGGCTATCCGCGCCGGTTCGGCGCCGGCGTGATCGCGACATCGGGCGCGCTCGGCATCCTGTTCCCGCCGTCGATCAATCTCGTCATTTTCGCGGTCGCGACCAGCGGCATGCAGCCGCGTGGACCTGACGGCGCCGTCGTCGACTCCGCGTCGGTCGGTCAGCTGTTCATGGCGGCGCTCATCCCCGGGCTGATCCTCGCCACGATGCTCGGAGCGACGACCTGGTTTCGCGCCTGGCGCAATGACTATCCGCGCATGGTGCGGGCCAGTTGGGGCGCATGTTGGGGTACCTTCCGCGAAAGTGTTTGGGGGCTGTTGCTGATCTTCCTGGTGCTTGGCGGCATCTATTCGGGCCTCTTCACGCCGACCGAAGCCGCTGCCGTGGCCGCCGTCTACGCCTTCGTCATCGCGGTATTCGTCTACAAGGGACTAAAGCTCTCCGAGGTGCCGGCGGTGCTGCTCAAGGCCGCGGCCATGAGCGCGATGATCCTCTACATCATCACCAATGCGGCGGTGTTCTCCTGGCTGCTGACGTCGGAGCAGATTCCGCAGTCCATGGCCGAATGGATGACCGCGCAGGGGTTTGGCACGGTGGGGTTCCTGCTGGTCACCAACATCGTGCTGTTGGCCGCGGGCAACTTCATGGATCCGGCCGCGATCGTCCTCATCATGGCGCCGATCTTGTTTCCGATGGCGGCAGCGCTCGGCGTCAACGCGGTTCACTTAGGTATCCTGATGGCGGTCAACATGGAAGTCGGGCTCTGCCATCCGCCCGTCGGGCTGAACCTCTATGTCGCCTCCGGCATCACCGGCATGGGCATCACCGAGCTGACGGTGGCTGTCCTGCCGTGGCTCGCCACCATGCTGATCTTCCTGGTGATGGTGACCTACATCCCGGCGATCTCGCTGTGGCTGCCGCATCTGTTGGGGATGCTCTAACGTCGCCTTCTTTCGCGCCCGCCGAAGCCGACTTTCGCAAAGTGCATAGTAGGGCGCGCTAATGTCCCATTGCTCCTACAGGAGCGCCGCTTATCTTCAATCGCGCTGAATAGGAAGCATCGCGATGGCAGCGAACAAACTTCTGCAGCGTCTCGGCATTGAGCATCCGATCCTGCTCGCGCCGATGGCCGGCGCCGGCGGCACGCCGGAACTCGCCGCCGCCGTCTCGAATGCGGGCGGCTTGGGCGCGTGGGGAGGCGCCTACGCCAAGCCCGACGAGATCGCCGGCGCGATCCGCCGCATCCGGCAGCTCACGCAGCGGCCTTTCAGCGTCAATCTGTTTGCCGGCGGGTATGAAACCGATCGCAAGGTCGACCCGCAGCCGATGCTCGAGATCATGGCCGAGGCGCACGCCAAGCTCGGATTGCCGCCGCCGCTATTGCCGCCGGTGCCGGCCGATCCGTTCGATGCGCAATTGGAGGCGGTGCTGGAAGAGCGCCCGCCGATCTTCAGCTTCACCTTCGGCATGCCGTCTGCTGCGCAGATCGCCGCACTCAAGAACCGCGGCATCGCGGTTACGGGCACGGCAACGACGGTGCAGGAGGCGCGCCGACTGCAACAAGCGGGGGTCGATGCGATCGCCGCCCAGGGCGCGGAAGCCGGCGCCCATCGCGGCAGCTTTGCTGCGCCGTTTGAACACTCAATTATTCCGCTTGCGGTTCTCGTGTGCGAAATCTGCGCCAGCACTGCGCTCCCCGTCATCGCGTCCGGCGGAATCATGGATGGACGCGACGTTGCCAAAGCGATGGCGCTGGGCGCCGCCGCCGTCCAACTTGGCACCGCCTTCCTGCCGTGTCCGGAATCGGGCGCTGCGCCGGCTTACAAGCGGGCGCTGCTCGAAGCCAAAACCGACACCACGGTCATCACCCGCGCTTTCTCCGGGCGGCCGGCACGCGGGCTGACCAATGCGTTCATTGCCATGGTGGCCGGCAAAGAGGATTCGATTCTGCCGTTCCGCCAGCAGAACGACCTCACCCGGCCGATGCGCAATGCCGCCGGCCAGCGAGGGATCGCCGATTTCATCTCGCTGTGGGCCGGGCAGGGGGTCGCGCGTTCGCGCGCCATGCCGGCCGCCAATCTGGTGAAGACGTTGGTCGATGAGATGCTAGGCGCGGAAGTCGCTCGGCCGTAGCTCGATCGGCGTGCCGTGCGGGGTGCGGGCGGTGGCGCGGCGCCACGCCTCGCGGGTGCGTGCAAGAGTTTCCGAGTCGGCAAGGCCTTTGGCGGCGACGAGGCGCTCCAGCGCGGCCAGCCAGTGATGGTAATAGGTCTCACCAGTGTCCCGATCGCCTTCGGTTTGCGCTTTTTTGATTTCCTCGCCGAGCGCGGCCGCCCATTCACTCGAGGAAAAAACGCCGCGTTCTCGAAGCGACCGCGCGAGCGCAAAGGCTTGGGCTTCCCACGGCTCGCGAAACACCGGGCCGTCGTTGCTCATCGTTACGCCGCCTCCAGATACGGCTCGAACGCCTCGATTGAGACTGTGAGCGTCGGGTCGGTAGTCTCGCCCCATAATTCGCGGCCCTCGAACCGCACCGTGTAAAGCCATTGCGGGTTCTCGCCCGCGCCGAGCGCGGACGAATCGGGAAACACGTGACAGCCGCGTATCGCCTCGATCACGCCGACATGGCCGCGGGCGTAACGCGGCAGCCGCGTATGCGTCGGCGGATGGATATTCTTTGCGCGCACGCGGTCGCCGGCCTTGAATCGAGCCGGCGACGGTGGCGGACGGAAATACGAGCCGCGCGTCAGCGCGTTCGGCACCTCGCCGGCGGTGAGGTTACGCAGCGGCTTGCCGGCATGCCGCGCCAGTCCGGTCTTGATCTCGTCGACGTCGGCGAGCCCAAGCCCGGTGACGAGGTTCTCGATCTCCAAGGCCCATCGCTTGTAATAGGAGCTGGAGAGGTAGAGCTCTGGCGGCAACGCTTCGATGGCGGCCCGCATTTGATCGATGTTGTAAGCACCCGCATACATCATTGCGCGCTGCATCGCCAGCGTGCGTCCTTCCCAGGCGGCATGGAAAACCGGCTCGTTCCTTTCAGGCTCCACTTTGCCGAAGCCGTGCATGCCGCCCATGTCGTGAATGCCGTCCATCACGCGATATCCTTCGGCTCTCGCGGCAAGCCGGTGCCGACCATGCAATCGCGGGTTACCAGCGCGGCGAGTTTTTCCTCGCTCCAGCCTTCGGTCCCGGTCGGCCGCATCGGCAGCACTATGAAGCGCGTCTCCGCGGTCGAGTCCCAGACCCGGATTTGAGCGTCCGCCGGAAGCGTGAGACCGAAATCGGCCAGCACGCCCCGCGGGTCGTTGACCGCGCGCGATCGATACGGCGCGGATTTGTACCAGACCGGCGGCAGGCCGAGGACTTCCCAGGGATAGCAGGAGCACAGCGTGCATACGATCATGTTGTGGAGCTTCGGTGTGTTCTCGACCGCAATCAGGTGATCGCCGACGCGATCGATCAAGCCGAGCGACTGCACCGCCCTGGTCGCATCCGCGGTCAGCGCCTGCTTGAATGCCGGATCGGTCCACGCCCTGGCGACGACGCGGGCGCCATTGTGTGGGCCGATCTTGGTCTCGTAAGCCTCGATTATCACGTCGAGCGCCGCCGAATCGATGTAGCCCTTCTCCGCCAGCACGGTCTCGATCGCGCGGACGCGCAACTGCATCTCGGACAGCTCCGAGCCGTGCGCGCGATCGTCGTCGTGATCATGGTCTTGTGTCATGGTTCCTTCCGGCGCGGGTCCGCACGCTGCGCGTCATCGCGAGCGGCAGCCTATCATCACCCTTTGCCGGCGGGGAGGGCGGAAAAGTCGGTGCTTGCGGGGATTACTTTTGGGATGCTGGCCGACAAGAACGTGGCACGTTCGTTCGACCGATGGGGCGAGTAGCGGTGGCTATCGCTGGACTACGGCGTGGCCAGCTGTGCCGTAACCCTCGGTCAGCGCCGCGGTGCCCGGTTCGCCACGGGTCAAGACGACGACGCCGAACAGGCCGATGGCGGCATACAAGACCACGCCTAGCCACATTCTGGCGGCGAATGAACCTTGCATGGGTCGTCCCTCGGTTTTATCGGCCACCAGTTGCAGGACAGAACCAGCTGCCGCGCCGAATGTTCCTTGCCGCAAGTTAATTCCGCGTTTCATCTCGCGATAAAGTTGAGGCCGTCCATGCGGTAAGAAAACTACTTGCGACCCAATCTCCTCATTTCTTTTCCAGCAGCAAAGCGCATTCGCGTCGAATCAGCGGCTGTAGCGATTCGGTGAGCATCGCCAACAACCCCGGCAAAAACACTTCCAGGTGCACGTGTTCCTCGGCGACGGCGATGCTGCCGCTGGCGGGCTGTCCGAGCGCGCTTAGGCGAAACTGAACCCGGTCACTAGTCCAGATTGTCTCTTCGACGATGAACAGATGGCCAAAGTCTGTCCCAACGCTGCCAAGGCCGGTTTTGAGGCGACGAAGTGCTTCGCGCTTGCCGAGGCGATGCGGAATGGAAACGACGAGTGGCTTCGACATGGCTGCTCCAAGAGGCTAAAGCGGATATGGGGAGCGTCTTTCCGCCGATCAAACGGGGCGGCCGCGGTCGTCGAAACCGCGCTAATTCGGGATATTCGTCCGAGGATCAGGGATTAAGAAACGGTTGGCAAGGGAGACATCATGACCGCGGCACAAATCTTCGACCTCACCGGCAAGGTCGCGCTGGTGACCGGCGCTTCGAGCGGATTAGGCGTGCGCTTCGCCGAGGTTCTCGCGGACAATGGCGCGGCGGTGGCCCTGGTAGCGCGCCGGGCCGACCGCCTCCAGGCGGTGAAATCGCGGATCGAGAAATCGGGCGGCCGCGCGGTGGCGATCGCAGCCGACGTTCGCGATCTCAAGTCGATGCGGGCGGCGTTCGATGCCACGGAAAAAGCCTTCGGCACCGTGACGATCCTGGTCAACAATGCCGGCGTGGTGCATTCCGGGCGCGCCGTCGAGCTTGCCGAGGAGGATTGGCGGCGCGTGCTCTCGACCAATCTCGACGCCGTATTCTTTTGGGCGCAGGAGGCGGCCCGCCGCATGCTCGCCGCCGGCAAAGGCGGCGCCATCGTCAACATCGCCTCGGTGCTCGGTTTCAATGTCGACAAGGGCGTCATCGCCTATGCCACGGCCAAGGCCGGCGTGATCCAGCTCACCAAGGCGCTGGCGCTGGAACTCGCCTTCAAGGGCATCCGCGTCAACGCCATCGCGCCCGGCTGGATGCTCACCGATATCAATCGCGATTACCTTGCGAGCGAACGCGGCGCGCCGATGAAGCGCCAGATCCCGATGGGCCGCTTCGGCGAGGAGCGCGATCTCGACGGGCCGCTGCTGCTGCTCGCGTCCGATGCCGGGCGCTACATGACCGGCGCGACCATCCTCGCCGACGGCGGCCAGCTGGTGGCGCTGCGGGTCTGACCAAGGCGGGACTACGAGTGGGCAACAACAGCCCGCGCGCTAGCCGTCCATGGAGCTCGCGGTCGCCAGCGCGCGCTCGACCGATGCCGCAGCGCGCGTCTCCCAGAGACGATACGCGATCATGCCGGCCGCCATGGCGACGACAAAGACCAACACCGGCCACGACAGCGTCGCCAGGTTTTCGATTGCCGGTCCCGGACACAGTCCGACCAGGCCCCAGCCGACGCCGAACAGCGCCGAGCCAACGACCAGTGGGCGATCGATCACCGTCTGCGTTGGCCATTGGTTTTGTGCTTCGAAAAGCGGCGCGCGTCGCCGGGCCAACGCATAGCCGAGGCCGGTCACCACAAGCGCCGCCGCCATCACCACGGCAAGACTCGGGTCCCAATTACCGCTGGGCATCGCGAGCACGTCGAGGAAGCCCAAAACCTTGTCCGGCCGGATCATGCCGGAGATGAACAGGCCGCAGCCGAAGATGAAGCCGCAGACGAGACTTGCGATTGCGCGCATGGCTCAACCTCCGACGACGTGTCGCGTCAGAGCGACGACGATCATCGCCGCCGCCATGAAGATGCCGGTCGCGGCGATCGAGCGCGGCGACAACCGCGCGATGCCGCAGATGCCGTGGCCCGACGTGCAGCCGTTGCTCAGCCTGGTGCCGAAGCCGACCAGGAGGCCGGCGACGGCAATGATAGCGAGGCTCGGCGGCATTTGCGGAATTGGCACTGTGTAGCCGATCAGCGCGGCGCAAAGCGGTGCCGCGATGAGCCCGACGATAAAAATGGCGCGCCAGGTTCGATCGCTGCTTTGCGGCTCGATCAGGCCGGCAAAGATTCCGGTCACGCCGGCAATGCGGCCGTTGAGCAGCATCAGCAGGACCGCGGAGAGGCCGATCAGCGCGCCGCCAATCGCCGCGGAGATCGGAGTGAAATTGGCCATGCTTTGCCTCGTGGCGAAGGTTCGAACGGAGCGATCCATTGCTGTGATCGCGCGACGAACAAACAATATGTCGTCGATTCCCGGATCGCAACAAAAGGCGCCGCACGCGCTTCACCGGTCCGCCGGCGGGCGAAGAACGCGTATTCGTCGGCGCGCATTTATCGAACAGATTGTGCTATCCCTCGATGCGGCTGCGGAAGATTTTTCCGAAGGCGAAAATGTTCGATCTGGAGACGAGCGTCGTTGAACCCCGATCACGAGGAATTGTGAGATGAAATTCTATGACTGCAGCACCGCTCCGAGCCCGCGGCGGGTCCGTATTTTTCTCGCCGAGAAGGGCATCAGCGTACCGACCGTGCAGGTCGACCTGCGTAATAACGAGCAGTTCAGCGCCGCATTCCGCGCTATCAATCCGGAGGTAACGGTGCCGGTGCTCGAACTCGACAACGGCACCCGCATCACCGACGCGATCGGCATCTGCGTCTATTTCGAGGCGACGCATCCGCAGCCGCCGCTGATGGGCGAGAGCGCCGAGGAGAAGGCGGTGGTCGCCACCTGGCAACGCGCGGTCGAGCGGAACGGCTTTTACGCGGGCATGGAGGCGCTGCGCAATTCGACGCCCGGGCTGAAGAACCGGGCTCTGCCCGGCCCGGACGACTATGCGCAGATTCCGGCGCTTGCCGAGCGCGGGCGGGCGCGCATCGCGCGCTTCTTCGAACAGATGGATGGCCGCCTTGCGCAAAGCGAATTTGTCGCCGGCCCGCGCTACAGCATCGCCGATATCACGACGCTCGTGGCGGTCGATTTCTTCCGCTGGGTGAAAATGTCGGTTCCGGAGGAATGCCGGAATTTGCGCCGATGGTATGCGCAGGTCTCCGCCCGCCCCAGCGCCAAGGCGTGAGCGCGGCTAGCCGCCGCGATGCGGCCCCCACGGTCCCGCGGAGGGCTCGGGACCGGACGGGGTGCCGATTGGCGGCGGCGATGGCGGCAGTGCGCCCGAGTCTTCGGTCGAGGCACCCCATGGACCGGCAGTTGCCGGCGCCTCGGTGGTCTCCTCGCTGGCATCGTCCGCCGGCGGCGGCAGTGCGATCGGGCCGGGATCGTGGCCGCCGGCAAATTTGACCAGCGCCGCGACTCGGCTCTCGACCGTCGGATGGCTGTCGAACAGCTCGCCGAAACCTTCGCGCGGGTTATCGACGCACATTTCCATGACCGCCGACGTCGCCCCCGGCAATTCGCCGCGGCCCTCGATCTTGCGCAGCGCCGAGATCATGGCATCGGGGTTTTTGGTCAGCTCCACCGAGCCGGCATCGGCAAGGAGTTCGCGCGAGCGCGACAACGCCAGGCGAATGATGAACGATAGCACGTAGGCGAGCACCAACAGCGCGATGGCGATCAGGATGGCGATGCCGGCGCCGCCGCCGCGCCGGTCGGAGCGTGAGCCGCGAAAGGAAAAGCCGTTGTAGAACCACAACCGAAACACCAGCTCCGCGACGAAGGAGACGACGCCGGCAATAATAACGGCGATGACCATCATGCGCACGTCGCCGTTGCGGATGTGCGTCAGCTCATGGCCGAGCACTGACTCGACCTCGGCATCATTGAGCCGATCGAGCAGGTTTGACGTGATGGTGATCGAATATTGTTTTTCGTTCATCCCGGTCGCAAATGCATTGAGCGCATCGCTCTCCATCACCTTGAGCTTGGGCATGGTGATGCCGCGCGAAATGCAGAGATTCTCCAGAAGATTATAGAGCCGCGGCTGCTCGGCGCGCGTCACCTCGCGCCCGCCGGTGAGCGCGTCGATCATGCTCTGGTGGAAGAAATAGGCGATGACCACCCAGAGCGCCGCGCCCAATGTCGCGATTGGCGCCGCGCTGATGAGATCGTTCCAGGCGCGCTGCATCAGCGTGTTGAGGTCGGCGTCGACCGACAGCGCTTCCGCGGTCAGCGCCCCGGCATAGACCAGCACGTAGACGAGAAGAAACAGGCCGACGAGCAGCGCCAGCGAGCGGCGGCGGTTCGACTGGATGTGGCTATAGAGACCGTATGCGGCCATCGCGCAGTCGCTTTAGAACTTGACCTGCGGCGCCTCGCCGACGGTCTTGCGCTCGTCGCCGAGATCGAAGAATTCCTTCGGCGCAAAGCCAAGCGAGGCTGCGAACAGGGCGGCGGGGAAGCGCTGGATGCCGGTGTTGTATTCCTGCACCGCATTGTTGAAGAAGCGCCGCGCCGCGGCGATCTTGTTCTCGATGTCGGTCAACTCGGCCTGCAATTGCTGGAAACTGGCGTTGGCTTTGAGGTCGGGATACGCCTCGGCCAGCGCGAAGAGCTGACGCAGCGCGCCGGAGAGCATGTTCTCGGCCGCCGCCTGCTGCGCCGGGCCCTGGGCGGCCACCGCCGCATTGCGCGCTTTGACCACCTCGTCGAGCGTGCCGCGCTCGTGCGCGGCGTAACCCTTCACGGTCTCGACCAGGTTGGGAACGAGGTCATGCCGCTGCCGCAGTTGCACGTCGACGTCGGCAAACGACTGGTTGACCCGCTGCAGCATGGCGACGAGGCCGTTGTAGATTGTGATCACCCACAAGATCACCACAACGATGACGGCAAGGACGATCAGTGTCGAAGTGCTCATCGGCGGAATCCTTCGGCGTGGCTGACGCGAAACGGCTTTTGCGGCCGCACTATAGCCGCGACACAAGACAGCGGCGAGCGGGCCCCGGCTCGGAACGGTCGGCCGATCCCCGCTCTGCCTCTTTAGATAGGAGAGCTCATCGGCGCCGTTAAGGCTCGCTCACGACGTATCGCATGGCAGGGCAGATCGCGACCGAGCAAGATTGTTGCCGAGACCGGCGCGGCTCCGGTGCAGGCGGCCGGTATCAGCTCGCCTCGCGCAGCTTCACGGCGCCTTCCAAATCCACCGAGACGAGCTGCGAGACGCCGCGCTCGGCCATGGTGACGCCGTAGAGCCGGTTCATGCGCGCCATGGTGATCGGGTTGTGCGTGATGATGACGAAGCGGGTATCGGTCGAGCGCGTCATCTCGTCGAGCAGGTCGCAGAAGCGCTCGACGTTGTAATCGTCGAGCGGCGCATCGACCTCGTCGAGCACGCAGATCGGCGCCGGATTGGTGAGGAACACGGCGAAGATCAGCGCCAATGCCGTGAGCGCCTGCTCGCCGCCGGAGAGAAGCGACAGTGTCACCGCTTTCTTGCCCGGCGGCTTCGCCATGATCTCCAGCCCGGCTTCGAGCGGATCTTCGCTTTCGATCAGCTGCAGCTCGGCATTGCCGCCGCCGAACAATTCGACAAAAAGCTTCTGGAAATTGGCGTTGACCGTGACGAACGACGCCAGCAAGCGCTCGCGCGCCTCGCTGTTGAGGCTGTGGATGCCCTGGCGCAGCCGCCTGATGGCCTCGACTAGATCGTCGCGCTCGGCGGAAAGCTTGCCGTGTTGCGCCTCGACCTCGCGGAGTTCTTGTTCGGCGAGCAGATTGACCGAGCCGAGGCGTTCGCGCTCGCGGCGGATGCGCTCGAGTCTGCCTTCGACCTCGCCGATCGTCGGCAGCTCGGCGCCGGCCTTGAGCTCGGCGAGCTCCGCCGTTGCCGCCGGCTCGACGTCGAGAAGATCGCGGATTTCATGCTCGATGTCGGCCAGCCGCCGCTTGGCACCATCGCGGCGTTCTTCGGCACGCGCGGCCTCGGTGCGGGCTTCGCCGACCGCCTCCAGCGCGGCGCGCGCTGCCCGGTCGGCCGCGGCAAGTTCGCTCTCGGCCTCTGCCAGCCGGTCGGCGGCGGCGCGGCGCGCGGCGGTCGCGATTTCGACCTCGCCGATCAGCGCCTGGCGCTGAGCGGCGAATTTCTCCGGCGCGTGACTGAGTTCGGCCTGCTCGCTTCGCGCCTCGTCGGTGCGCTGGCCGATCGTGGCGATCTGAGCCGCGGCGCTCTCTTTGCGTTCCTCCCAGCCCACCGATTCGGCGGCGATTGCCCGCAGCCGGCGGTCGGCGAGTTCGGCTTCGCGCGCGATTGCCTGGGCTTCGACGCGCACCTCGGCAAGCGCGCCACGGTCGCGGTCGATCACGTCGTTGATCGTCGCGAGTTTTGTTTCGAGATCGGCGGCGGCGGGAAGGGCGGCGAGAGCCCGCTCCGTGTCATGGCGCGCGGCCATCGCCTCGTCGCGAGCGGCGCGGGTCCGTTGCCTCGCCTCCTTGAGCGCCGAGATGCGCGCCGCGTTGCGGTTGATCTCGCGCTCGGCCGCGGCATGCGCCTCGCGTGCGGCATCGGTCACGTGCTGGGCATCGCGCCAGCGCGCGCGCGCCTCGACTTCCGCGGCCGCTGCAGCGGCTAGCGCGGCTTCGGCCACCTCGACGACACGCTGCTTGGTCTCGACCTCGCTGCGCGCGGTCTCAAGCTCGCTCTCGATGGCCTGCAGCCGGCCCCGTTCGGCGAGCCGGCGCGCCGCGCCGGTCGGAGCCTGGGCGGCGGTGGCGAAGCCGTCCCAGCGCCAGAAGTCGCCCTCCGGGGATACCAGCCGCTGGCCGGGCTTGAGCAACGCCGCAAGGCGCGGCCCGTCGCCGCGTTCGACGACGCCGATTTGGGCGAGACGGCGGGCAAGTTCCGGCGGCGCCGTCACAAAGCGAGCCAGCGGCTCGGCGCCGCTCGGCAAGGCTGGATCGGACGGATCGAACGCCGCGCCCGCCCAGCGCATCGGCGCGGACTGATCCACCGGCGCATCGAGATCGTCGCCAAGCGCGGCGCCCAGCGCCTTCTCGTAACCTTTGGCGACGGTGAGCGCATCCATGACCGGCGGCCATAGATTCTTGTTCTCGACCGACAACAGCTTGCCGATGGTCTTCGCTTCAGTTTCCAGCCGCTGCACGCGGCGCTCGGCTGCGGCGAGGGGAGCGCGCGCGGCGTCGATTTCCTCGCGCGCGCAGGTGTGTGCGACTTCGGCCGCACGCGCGGCGCTTTCGGCTTCGGCGAGCGCGGCCTGCGCGGTCGCGAGTTGCTCGCCCAGTGCCGACAGGTCGGGTTGACCGCTGCCGGTTGCGGCGAGGCCGGCTTCGATATTGGCGAACTCGGCTTCGAGCCGCGCCGCGCGCTGCTCGTGATCGCGCAGCGCCGCCTGCAGCTGATTGCGGCGGGCCGTCAGATCGGCGAGGGCGCCGGTGAGCTCGGCGAAGGACTTTTCCGACGCGGCAAGCGCTGCGTCTGCCGCGGCGACGCGGTCGTTGACGCCGGTCAACCGGGCGGCGTTGGCGTGCGCGTCGGCCCTGAGCGCTTGCTCCTCGGCGGCGAGGCGGTCGAGCGCCGCCTGGGCATCGGCCGCCAGCGTATGCTCGCGCGCAAGGTCGGCCGCAAATTGCTCGAGCCGGCGGTCGAGCTCGCCGATTCTTTCCTTGGCGCGGGCCTCCTCGCGCTCGAGCGCTTCGCGCGCGGTGAGCAGACGTTGTAGCGCCGCGGCGGCCTTGGCCTCCGCCTCGCGCAGCGCCGGCAGACCGGAGGCGGCGTCGGCCTGGCGCGTGGACGCTTGAGCGTGCTCGCCGGTGCGCGCGGCAACGATGCGGACGGCCGCGTCCTTGGTCCGCTCCGCGTCGCCGAGCTCCGCTTGGGCGCCGATCCAGCGCAAGTGGAACAGCAGCGCTTCGGTCCGGCGCACCTGACCGGAAATATTGCGGTAGCGCACCGCCTGCCGGGCCTGGGTCTTGAGCGAGGCGACCTGCGCGGCAAGCTGGCCGATGACGTCCTCGACCCGCGCCAGATTGTGCTCGGCGGCGTTGAGCCGCAGCTCCGCCTCGTGACGGCGCGCATGCAGTCCGGAAATGCCGGCGGCCTCTTCGAGGACGCGGCGGCGCTGGTCGGGCCGCGCCTGGATGATCTCGCCGATGCGGCCCTGATGTACCAGCGCCGGCGATCGCGAGCCGGTCGAGGCGTCGGCGAACAGCACGGTGACGTCGCGGGCGCGCACCTCGCGGCCATTGACGCGGAAGATCGAGCCCTGCTCGCGCATGATGCGGCGCGAGACTTCGAGCGCGTCGGCATCGTTGAACGCCGCCGGCGCCGTGCGGTCGCTGTTGTCGATCATGACGGCGACTTCGGCATGGTTGCGCGCCGGACGCTCCGTGTTGCCGGAGAAGATGACGTCGTCCATCTCCGAGGCGCGCATGGCCTTGTAGGAGGCTTCGCCCATGACCCAGCGCACGGCCTCGACCAGGTTCGACTTGCCGCAGCCATTCGGACCGACCACACCGGTCAGTCCGGGTTCGATCTCAAAGTCGGTGGGTTCGACAAAGGACTTGAAGCCGATCAGGCGCAGCCGCGTGAGCTTCATTCGCGTTCTACTTCCATCTTCCGTGCTGCGGCGGTGAAGGGAATCACCAAAAGCTCACGCCCCTTTTTAGACGCGTCGAAAGTTGCCGCATCGGCGCGGAGAATGAATCTTCGCGCTCGCGAGCGCAACAGCGCCGCCGCGTTATCCAGATTTTTGCGCCGGGAGGCACCGGCCCGCGGCCGCGACCCGGGTGCCCCCGGGCACCTGGGCGAAGTCAAAAAACCCTTATCCCTGCTTGAGATAGGGGTCGATGACCTTGGCCAGCGCGTCGATCGACTGATCGCCGGTGAGCTTTTGGCCGTTGACAAAAAAGGTCGGCGTGGAATTGACCCCGAGCTTCTCGGCGGCGCGGTCGCGCACTTCCTGGATGCCGTCGAGCACATGCTGATTCGCCAGGCATTGGTCGAACGATTGTTCGGTAAATCCGAACTGCTTGGCAATCGCCCTGAGCGGTTCGATCGGCTTTTGCACCATCCAATCGAGTTGCTTGGCGAACAAGGTCTCCACGACCGGCATGAACTTGTCCTTGCCGGCGCAGCGCGCCAGCATAAAACCGGCGGCGGAGAGCGGATCGAGCGGGAATTCGCGGAAGATGTAGCGCACCTTGCCGGTGTCGATGTAGCGCTTCTGCAGCTCCGGGAAAGTGTCGGTTGAGAAATGCGCGCAGTGCGGGCAGGTCATCGAGGCATATTCGATGATGGTCACCGGCGCCTTGTCGGAGCCGAGGACGATATCTCCTTCCGGACCGGCCTTGGCCAGTTCCGCCTGGTCGGGCTCGGGCGTATCTGCTTTGGCCGGCTCGACGAGGTCGGAAAGAATAGCACCCGCAACACCGGCGCCGGTGAAGGCAACGATCGCGGAAGTTGTGAACAATTGGCGTCGGGACAGCGTCAAGGTCGGCTCCTGGTTCGAAGGGGAAATCCTGCGGCACGAATGTGGCACCGGCGCGTCGTCCCGCCAAGGCCCCGGATTGCCGCGATGGTCACGGTCGCTTGAGTGCGGTTCCGCCCGCGTCAGCTGCGTCTGACGGCCGCGCCAAGCCGGGCGAGCGCTTGTCGCAATTCGTCGTCGGCGATCTCCGGCAGGCTCGCCGCGATACGCGCGGCAGCGGCCGGGTCGGTCGTCGGAACAGGCTGGCGCAAGGCGTTGCGCAGCGGCGCCTGACGCAGTGCGATGCGCTCGACGGCGCGCCAACCGAGGAAGCGGTTGACACGCTCGCAGATGACGTTGGCGAGGTGCTGAATCTCAACCGCCGCCGGGCCCTCGACGCGTAGAATGAGCGTGCCGGCGTCCGGCCCCCACCCTGACTCTGCCCCGCTTGCGGGGGCGGGACGGGAGGAGGAAGCCCCGCGGGTCCACTGGATTTTGATCGGTTCGCTGTGCGCGGCGATCTCGACGCCGACGATCTCGGTCCAGCGCGTTACCAGTTCGGCCGATGCAAAACCCCGCCGCTTAAAGGTCTCGCCGACGACCTTGCTCAAGAGATCGCGCAGGGGTTTGGCAAAAGAGCGGGAGGGCTTGTTCGTCATGGAGCGCTCTGTCATCCCTCGACCATGAGTCCGGCTCCCAATCCGGCAACGACGGTAGCAGCGAAAGCGCGGGGGCGACAGCCCGCGAAGGCCGCGGCGGCCATTTCATTCCCGCAACCCACCGCCTTGCTCGCCTGGTATGACCGGTATCGGCGGGTGCTGCCGTGGCGCGCGGCGCCGGGAAAATCCGCCGATCCCTACCGCGTCTGGCTCTCCGAAATCATGCTGCAACAGACGACGGTCAAGGCCGTCGCAACGTATTACGCCCGCTTTCTCGAGCGCTGGAGCGACGTGCGCGCGCTCGCGGCGGCGCCGCTCGAGGAGGTGCTGAAAGCCTGGGCGGGGCTCGGCTATTATGCGCGCGCCCGCAATCTGCATGCCTGCGCCCGCGCCGTCGTCGAACGCCATGGCGGCGAGTTCCCGGCCAGTGAAGCGGCGTTGCGGGCGCTCCCCGGCATCGGTTCTTACACCGCGGCGGCCCTTGCCGCGATCGCATTCGACGCGCCGGCGAGCCCGGTCGACGGTAATATCGAACGCGTGATCGCGCGGCTCTTTGCCGTCGCCGAACCGCTGCCGGGCATAAAGCCCGAGCTGCGCCGGCTTGCGCGCGAACTCGCCCCGCAGCGGCGCGCCGGCGATTTCGCCCAGGCAATGATGGATCTCGGCGCCACGATCTGCACGCCGAAGAAAGCGGCTTGCGCCCTTTGCCCCTGGAACGAAAGCTGCGCGGCGCACCAGCGCGGTGAGGCGGAGACCTTTCCGCGCCGGATACCGAAACGCGAAGGCGCACTGCGCCGCGGCGCCGCTTTTGTCGCGCGCCGGACGGATGGCTTGTTGCTGGTGCGGACGCGGCCGGCAAAGGGCCTCCTCGGCGGCATGACCGAAGTGCCGACGACGGAATGGGCGGCGAATTTTGATGAAAGTTCGGCGCTCGGCGCCGCGCCGCGTTTTCCTTCACCGCAGCCGAAGCGGCGTACGGCTTGGCGTCGCATCCCGGGCGTGGTCCGGCACGTCTTTACGCATTTTCCGCTGGAACTGACCGTCTATTGCGCCGAGCTTCCGGCTGGGACGCGCGCCCCGGCAGGCACACGCTGGATCGCTCTTGCCGAAATCGGTGGTGAGGCGTTGCCTAGTGTCATGCGCAAGGTCGTCGCGCATGCGCTTGGGGGTAAATGATCGGAGGCGGGTTTAGCCCGCGCCCATCTCCGCCCGCACCTGCGCCCGCAGCGTGTCGATCACGGTCAAGCCCTGCGGCGTTTCGACATGCCAGAAGGTCCAGCCATTGCAGGCTTCGAGGCCTTGCGCCAACGCGCCGATGCGATGGATCGAGCCGACCGCTTCGCCGAGCGCGAGCGCGCCGTCGGCGCGCACCTGCGCGCGATGCCGCCGTTTTGAATCGACGAGCTTGATGCCGGGCATCACCAGGCCGCGCTCGATCAGCGCCGCGAACGGCACCCGCGGCGCCTCGCGTGCGGTCATGAAGGTGGCCAGCGCCGGCTCGGGCAGAGGCTCGGCCGCGGCGATGCGCGCTTCGGCGGCCGCGGCATAGTCCGCCTGACGCTCGATGCCGACGAAGCGCCGGCGCAGCCGGCGGGCAACCGCTCCGGTCGTGCCGGTGCCGCAGAACGGGTCGAGCACCAGGTCGTCGGGCCGTGAGGCGGCAAGAATGACACGCGCCAGCAGCGCCTCCGGCTTTTGCGTCGGATGCAGCTTCTTGCCGTCGCCGCCCTTGAGCCGTTCCTCGCCGGTGCAAAGCGGGATCAGCCAATCGGACCGCATCTGGATATCGTCGTTGCCGGCTTTGAGCGCCTCGTAATTGAACGTATAATTCCGCTTGCCGGCGTCGCGCGCCGCCCAGATCAAGGTCTCATGCGCATTGGTGAAGCGGCGGCCGCGAAAATTCGGCATCGGATTGGATTTACGCCAGACGATGTCGTTGAGAATCCAAAAGCCGAGATCCTGCATCAACGCGCCGACGCGGAAGATGTTGTGGTAGGAACCGATGACCCAGAGCGTGCCGCTCGGCTTCATGGCTCGACGGCAGGCGACGAGCCAGGCGCGGGTGAAATCGTCGTAGGCGGAGAAGCTCGCAAATTTGTCCCAGTCATCGTCCACCGCATCAACGCGCGAATCGTCGGGACGCTTGAGGTCGCCTTGCAGCTGCAGATTATACGGCGGGTCGGCGAAGACGAGATCGACGGACGCGGCCGGGAGCTTTGCCATTTCGGCAACGCAATCGCCGATGAGGATGCGCGCCGACGGAGCGGACTCAAGACTCACGCGGGGCGCCCTTACGGACGCCCCGCGACGCGACACGACCATGACTCAGAACTCTGACTCAGGCGATGCGGTCGGCGACGCGGGACCTACAACCGACGAACCGGATGATGCGCGCCCAAGGTAAAGATCGACTTAATCGCGGCGCGTCTGTGCTAGGCAATAAATGCCGGAAACACTTGGTTAATTACCGGCGACAGGTGGCAACTTTTTGAGTCGAAAGATGATCGCATCAAGATGGCGCGTAGCCGGATCTGCGAAGGGAGAGCGAACAGATGCGCACCGATGATTTCCGTCCCAGCGACAATGTCGAAGACGATCGCGAAGCGAGCGCCTCGCGCGGCGGCATGCCGGGCGGAGCCGGCGGCCTCGGTATCGGCACGATCATCGTTATCGGACTGATCAGCTGGTACTTCGGCATCGATCCGAGCGTGCTGCTCAACGGCGCCCAAATTCTCACCGGCGGCGGGGCGACCTCCGAGCAAACCGCTCCGGCGCCTCCGGTCACCGCCGGCACGCCGCATGACCCGAGCGGCCAGTTCGTCGCCTTGGTGCTGGGCGACACCGAAGACCGCTGGACGGAGATTTTCGCCGGCGAGGGCCGCACCTACCATCCGCCGAAACTGCTCTTGTTCGCGGGCTCCGAGCCGACCCCGTGCGCCTTCGCGCAGTCGGCTATGGGACCGTTCTACTGCCCGCGCGATCGGCGCATCTACCTCGATACCTCCTTCTTCGATGATCTGCAGCACAAGTTCGGCGGTTGCGCGAACAGCAACGCCTGCAAGTTTTCCGAGGCCTACGTGATTGCGCATGAGGTCGGCCATCACGTGCAGAATGAGCTCGGCATTCTTCCCCGCGTGACGCAGATGCAGCAGGCTTCGGCGAGCCGCGCCGAGTCGAACGGCCTGCAGGTGCGTGTCGAGCTGCAGGCGGATTGCTACGCCGGTATCTGGGCGAACCGGGCGCAGCAGAAACACGACTTCCTCGATCCCGGCGACGTCGATCAGGCGCTGCAAACCGCCTCCGCCATCGGCGACGACCGGCTGCAGAGCCAGTCGCAGGGCTATGTCGTGCCGGACGCCTTCACCCATGGCACGTCCGAGCAGCGCAAGCGGTGGTTTTTGCAGGGTTTCAAGCTGGGCAAGGTCTCGGCCTGCGATACGATGTCGGCGGGCGCGCTTTAGTGTAGTATTCGGCTCATTCCCGCAGCCGCCGTAGCTCGGAGTGAGCGCAGGCGGGGTCGCGGGGACGAGCGGATGATCCGGTTGCGTAAAGGTGTGCCATGCCCGGGCTTGACGAGACCAAAGAATTCGTGCCGCTCAGGATCGCGGTGCTGACGATCTCCGACACGCGCGATCTCAAGGACGACAAATCGGGTGCGCTCCTAGTGCAGCGCATCGTCGCCGCCGGCCATTACGTCGCCGAACGCAGCGTCGTGACCGATGACATCGAGGCGATCCGCGCCCGGGTCAAAGCCTGGATCGCCGATCCGGTGATCGACGTGATCATCACCACCGGCGGCACCGGCTTCACCGGCCGCGACGTCACGCCGGAGGCCATCGAGCCGCTGTTCGACAAGAAGATGGACGGCTTTTCGGCGCTGTTCCTGGTGGTGAGCTTCCCCAAGATCGGCACCTCGGCCATTCAGTCGCGCGCCACCGCCGGCGTCGCCGGCACCACCTACATCTTTTGCCTGCCGGGCTCGCCCGGCGCCTGCAAGGACGCCTGGGACGAGATCTTGATGCACCAACTCGATTATCGCTACGGGCCGTGCAACTTCGTCGAGATCATGCCGCGGCTCGACGAGCATCTGCGCCGGCCGAAAGCGAAGGGGGCGACGGTTTAGTGCTCGTCATTGCGAGGAGCGACGCGACGAAGCAATCCAGAAGCTACACCCCCGGCTGGATTGCTTCGCTTCGCTCGCAATGACGAGCTACAATTCCAAATCCCAGTATTCGCTGACGACCGGGCGGCCCCAACTTTTATGCCGCTCGGTGCGCATCAGCTTGAAGCCGGCTTGCTCGTAAATATGGCGCGCAGCGGTCAGGACCGAATGCGTCCATAGCGTGATCTTCTTGTAGCCGACGCGCCGCGCGAAGCGGATGCTTTCTTCGGTCAGCCGCGCGCCGAGCCCGAGCCCGCGAGCTTTCGGATCCACCAGTAAAAGGCGGATGCGGGCGATACTTTCGCTATCCTTCACCAGCATGATCGAGCCGACATTTTCGCCGTCCATCTCGGCGATCCAGCAGCGCTCGCATTTCGCATCGTATTTGTTGACGAAGTCGGCGACGATCTGGGCGCACAGTCCCTCGAACGGCTCGGTCCAGCCGTATTCCTCGGCGTAGAGCTCGGCGTGGCGCTTGACGATCCAGCCGAAATCGCCCGGCTTCGGCCCGCGCAAGAGATAATGGCCGCGCGGCGCGGCCTGCTCGGCCGGATGCGGCTCGAGCAGGTTCTCGATCGTCGACATCGCCGCGACCAGCCGCGATTGGTCGGCAGGTTTGAGCGTGTTGAGCGTGTCGCCGGCGTCGCGTTGCGAACGCCGTTGCAGCGGCGCAAACGCCTTGCGGCCCCGCGGCGTAAGCGCCAGCTGGCTTTGCCGGGCATCGCTGACGGAAACGCTGCGTCGGATCAATCCGCGCTTTTCGAAGTTGCGCAGCACGCGGCTCAAATATCCGGCATCGAGATCGAGCGCGCGGCCGATGCCGCTGGCCGTCGGCGAACGGCCGCTGGCGATCTCGTAAAGCACGCGCGCCTCGCCGAGCGAATAGGGGCTGTCGAGATAGGTCTTGCGCAGCACGCCGAGCCGCCGCGTGTAGAAGCGGTTGAACCGGCGCACGGCGTCGATCCGCTGCTGGCGTTCCTGTCTTACCGTCATGCCGGGGAGGCTGGAGCAGATACTTGACTTAGTCAAGTATCTGTGGCGTTGCCGTGAAGGCGCCGGCGGCAAGCGTGACGAGCCGCCGGCGGCCGATCCGGCGCAACAGCTCGGCCTCGGGATCGGCGGCGGTTTCTGAATGCCCGCCGAGCCGATCGTAAAGCTGTTTCGAGATCACGAGCCCCTGCTCGGCACGCGGTCTTGCTCCGAACGCGGCCGCGCCGACGAGCGATAACGCATCGCGAAGCGACAGATGAGCGGGAATTCCACGCCGGAATATGGCAACCCGCGGATTGTGCGCGGCTTGCTCCAGGAAGCGGCTCGCTTCGCCGGGCCAGCCGGCCTCAAGGATTGTTCCGGGCTGCAGAAATAGCAGCCAAGGGGCGCGCGCCGCCGCAGCCCCTGCCCTGAGCCGGTGCGCCAGCGGGCCTTCCAGGACCGTGAAAGTGCATCCGGCAATGTCGGCGACCTTGGCGGTGTCGTCGCGCGAGCCGCCGTCCACCACAAGCACTTCGCTGACGAGACCGGCGGTCGCTCCCGAAACGAGCGCGGCCAAAGTCGACACCAGGGCCCGTTCGGAATCGCGAGTCGCGATGATGACGCTCAGCATTCGTTGCGCATCGCGGGTCCGGCGGGGTTCGAGGTGTTCCGGGCGCAGATTTACGGCCGGCGGCGGCTATTTCCAAGCTTTTCCTCGGTCTCACGAAAAATTGTTCTTGTTTTGTTCGTAGACCGACGCTAGCTTTAGGTCATGACCCGAACCTCCGCCTTGAAACGCCCGCCGGCGCCGCTGCCCTCCGCGCCGGCGGGCGAAAAGGGAACCGCCGTCGACCGCGAGCGCCGGCGCGGCCGCGGCGCGCATTCGAATGCGTCGGGGCGCTACGAGCCGGTCGCCCGCGTCGCCTTTGACGATGGCTGGCAAAACCTCGACGACCTGCCGTCTTTCAAGACCAGCGTGACGGTCGATGCGACGCGGAAGATCATCACCCGCAACGACTCTCCCGACATTTCCTTCGACCGCTCGATCAATCCCTACCGCGGTTGCGAGCATGGCTGCGTCTATTGTTTCGCGCGGCCGACCCACGCTTACCTCGGGCTGTCGCCTGGGCTCGATTTCGAATCGAAGCTGTTCATGAAGCCTAACGCCGCCGAATTGCTGGAGCGTGAATTGTCGGCGCCCGGCTATGTGCCAAAAATCATCGCCATCGGCACCAACACCGATCCTTACCAGCCGATCGAGCGCCGTTACCAGATCATGCGCCGCATCCTCGAAGTGCTGGAGCGCGCCGCGCATCCGGTCGGCATCGTGACCAAATCGGCGCTGGTGCTGCGCGACCTCGATATCCTGGCGCGCATGGCGAGGCACGATCTGGTCAAGGTGGCGCTGTCGGTGACGACGCTCGATGCGAAATTGGCGCGCACCATGGAGCCGCGCGCGGCGACACCGGCGCGGCGGCTCGAGACGCTGCGGCAATTGGTGCGGGCCGGCGTGCCGACCTCGACGCTGGTCGCGCCGGTCATCCCGGCGATCAACGACGCCGAGATCGAACGCATTCTTGAAGCCGTGGCGGCGACCGGCGTGCGCCATGCCGGCTACGTGCTGCTGCGTTTGCCGCTGGAAATCAGAGACCTCTTCAGCGAATGGCTCAAAGAGAATTTTCCCGACCGCCACAACCACGTGTTCAAGCTCATCCGCGATACCCGCGGCGGCAAGGACTACGATTCGACGTGGGGCAAGCGGATGACCGGCGCCGGTCCGATCGCCTGGATGATCGGCCGCCGCTTCGAAGTTGCCTGCGAGCGGCTCGGCTTCAACACGACCAGCGTCCAGACCACGACCGAGCATTTCCGGCCGCCGCAACCGGCGACGCAGCAGCTGAGCCTGTTCGGCTGAACTCCGGCCCTCGCTCGCTGTCCGCATTCCGCGAAATCATCCCCGCTATCCTTTGACGCGCGGTCCGCGTTGCGGATGGTGCCCAGGCATGGTCATCATGGGCCATGAGTCGCACGCAGACCAAGACGGCGGCGCGCCTGCCGGTCGACGAGGAGGTGGTCCGGCCGACGTTCCGGCGCGAGCGCGCGGCGCTCAAGCGCGGCGTCTGGCCGGTTGCCGGCTGCGACGAAGCCGGGCGCGGCCCGCTTGCCGGGCCGGTCGTCGCCGCGGCCGTCATTCTCGATCCCGACAATGTTCTACGCGGCCTCGATGACTCGAAACGGCTGACGCCGGAGCGGCGCGAGGTTCTTTACGAGCGCATCTGCGCGCGCGCGCAGGTGGCGGTGGCCATGGCGCCGCCGTTCCGCATTGATCGCGACAACATCTTGCGCGCGTCGCTGTGGGCCTTGGCGCGGGCGGTGGCCTCGCTGCCGGTCAAGCCGCGTCTCGTTTTCGTCGACGGCCGCGACCGCATCGATGCCGGCTGCGACTGCGAGGCCGTCATCGGCGGCGACGGGCTGATCGCTTCGATCGCCGCCGCCTCGATCGTCGCCAAGGTGACGCGCGACCGGTTGATGACCTGCCTCGGCGCGGCGCATCCGGGCTATGGCTTCGAGCGTCATATGGGCTACAGCGTGCCGGAGCACTTCGCCGCACTTGACCGGCTCGGCCCCACGATCCATCACCGCCGCTCGTTCTCGCCGGTGTCGCTCGCGCTCGGCGAGCCGGGTACCGACGCGAATGATCTCGTTGTCGGGGTCTTGCCTCTGTAAACTGCACCCCGCCCATTCGCCCCTTCAGGGAGGCAAAGGGATTTTCTCGCTTTCTCCCTCGCTGAGAGGGTATCGCGCCGGGCCGATGTTCTACGTACCCCTTTACATTGAAGGCTTACGTTCGCGGCCGGGACTGGTGTTCTGGCTGGCAACCCTGGCGCAGGCGGCGCTGTGGCTCATGGTGCCGCTGTTGTTCTACGCCGCGCCGCCGAGCGAGCTCGCGCGGCTGCTCGCGGTCGGCCATGAGTTCCCGCTCACCGCCGATTTTGGGCCGCCGCTCGCTTACTGGCTCGCGGAGATCGCGTTTCGCGCGGCCGGCCTGTTCGGCGTCTATGCGCTGTCGCAGATTTGCGTGATCGCGACCTATTGGTGCGTGTTCGCGCTCGGCCGCGAGATCGTCGGCCCCACCCACGCGGCCATGGCGGTGCTGCTGATGGTCGGCATTCCGGTGTTCACGGTACCAACGCCAAATTTCGGTCCGCCCAACCTTGCCATGGCTTTCTGGGCCGCGGTTCTGCTGTTCTACTGGCAGGCAGCGATCGAAGGGCGGCGGCGGTCATGGTACTGGCTCGGCGGCGCGGCTGCGCTCCTCCTGCTCACCAGCGACGCCGCCCTGATCCTGCTGGGGACGGTGGCCGCTTTCACGGCGCTGAGCGCCCGCGGGCGCGCGGCGCTGCGTCCGATCGAAGCATGGATCGTCTTGGCCGGACTTGCTGTTGTGCTGGTCGTCCATCTCTTCTGGCTCAAGGGCGCGGGCGACGTGTTGGCGGCGACGCTCGCACGGCTGCGCATTGCCGGTATGGCCGGCGAGAATACGGCGGCTTGGCTGCGGCTCGCGGGCGCGCTCGTCCTCGCTCACGCCGGGCTTGCCATTCTGGTGGTGCTGGCGAGCGGCTGGCCGCGAACGCACGCCGATCCGGCGCCGGCCATCGCGCGCGCGCCGGTCGTTCCTTCCGCCATCACCTTCGTGAAGGTGTTCGCGCTGATCCCTGTTCTGCTGGCAACGGCCGTCACGGTGCTGCTCGGGCAGCGGCTGCCGATCGGCGGCGCGGCGCCGCTCCTGGTGCTGTCAGGACTTGCGGTCGTGGTCGCCGCCGGCGAGGCCATCGCGCTTCACCATGAACGCACTCTCGGGTTCGCCTGGGCCGGCTTGCTGGTCGTGCCGGCGATCCTCGTTCCCGCTGCGATTGTTCTCTTGCCGTGGACCATCGGCACCGATCTCGCGATCGCGCAGCCGGCGGCCGCCATGGGCCGCTTCTTTGCCGACAGCTTCGAGCGCCGGACCGGGCACCCGCTCGCCATCGTCAGCGGCGATACTCGCATCGCCGCGCTGGTGGCGCTCGCCGCGCCGAGCCGCCCTGAAGTCTATTTCGCCGCCGACCCCGAGCGTTCGCCTTGGGTCACCGCGCAAGACATTCGCGAGAAGGGCGCGGTCGTGGTCTGGCCCGCGGGCCCGACGACTCCCGAACCGCCGCCCGCGATCAAGGCGCGTTTTCCCGACCTCATTGCCGAGGTGCCGCAGACCTTCGCGCGGCCGGTGCGCGGCCGATTGCCGCCGTTACGGATCGGCTGGGGGATGATCAGGCCGGCGAGCGCGCCGGCGGCGGCCACTCCGACGGCGCCTGCAGTGCCGGCTTCACCACGCTGATTTCAGTGATAGGCCGCGCGCTCGCCAACCTTGCCGCGGAAGACCCAATACGACCAGGCGGTGTACATCAGGATGACGGGCAGCAAGAACAGCGTGCCGATCAGGAGGAAGGCTTGCGTGCTCGGGGACGAAGCTGCCTGCCAGAGCGTGTAGTGGTACGGCACGATGAACGGCCAGAGGCTGATCGCGATCCCGACGAAGGACAAGAGGAACAGCCCAATCGCGCCCAGAAAAGGCGACAATTCGTGGCGGCGGCTCAGCGCGTA
>JBEKJZ010000037.1:0-26163 GCA_050010955.1 Xanthobacteraceae bacterium
TCCTGAATCGCTAGCACCGCCCGCACCGCGTCGGCCGGATCGTGGAACGCCGCCATCACCGCGTCTCCTACGGTCTTGACGATGAAGCCGTTATGGCGCTGTACCCGTTCCGAGAGAAAAGCGAAATGATCGCGTACCAGACGGAAGGCGGTGGCATCACCGAGATCGTCATAGAGCTTGGTCGAGCCTTGCAGATCGGTGAACACGATTGCCACGCGGCCGATTTCCACATCGTCGCCGGGGCGCAAGAGTTGTTCGGGGCAGAGCCGTCGGAACGCCGGCATCGCAATCACCCTTTCGCCGGTCAGAGCATCCCTAGCCCAGTTGCGGTCCTCGACGACGAAGAACAACGACCGGTCCGTGTCGTTATGGATAATGAGTTCGCCGTTGTTACCGCGCGTCGCCAACAGAATGTCGGAGCCGTTGGCCGTGATCTCAGGGATGATCCCATCGCTCCCGATATCGGCGTCCGCTTCGGGGCCGGCCTCGATGGTGCGGAAGCGATAGCGGCCGGGCGGTGGCGTCAGCGCGAAGCTCTTGGTGGAATGCGCTGCGACCTCAGCCTGAAACTTGACATGCGGGGTCGTGCCTTGCCCGAGCAGGCATAGCTCGCCTTCGGGCAGCGGGCGCAGCCAGGCCTCGGGATGAAAGGTGAGCTCCACGTTCCGAGTGAAATCGCGGCCATAATTGATGTTGCATGACGAGCAATGCGCGCCCTGCGGCAAATCGTGCAGATGTTCTACCCGCGATTTGGCACCGCGGCAGCGCGGGCAAAGCAAATCCCAGCCCATCGCCAGAATCCCGAGGCGCTGGGCCGCCAGGAATAGCTCCACGGCATCCGCGTCCGTCACGCGCCAAAATCGCGCCATCGCCAAGGGGCGTATGCCGCGCAGCGCCACCACCGGCGCATGCAGCAGAAACTCAGCGAGCCTGGACGCGAGGCCGTGACTCGACGGATCGCGTTCCAGATCGGCGATCAGCGCAGCAAGGCGGCGGCGGGCCGCAGGCTTTGCCGCCTCCCGCGCGCTGGCGCCGAATATTTGGTCCGGCGCCTCGGCCTCGTCGATGAGCCTTTCAATCGCGGCGAGGCGCTTGTCGCCCTCGCGCTCGATCTGACCGGACAATTTTGCCAGCAATCCCAATACACCGACGCACTCAATCTCGGCCAGGAACACTAGCCGGCTTCCGGTGCCTTCGGAATAGAGTTCGGCGCCGGCCTGAAAGCGGCGGATTGGGCCGTTGATGAAATTGCGGACGTGCACCAGCCGGCAGTTTTCCTGCCACTCGCCGAAGCTTTCCTCCCATTTCACCCGTATTGGGCCGACCCCCACACTGGCGAAGCGGTGGATGCGGCCCTGGGCATCGGCGCGCTCCTCGACCCGATAAGGCGGAGAGCCGGCGATCTCGTTGATGCGAGCGGTATCCGCAACGAAGGGCCAAATCGCCTCCGGCGCCTTAGCAAAATGCCGTTCCTTGCGGTACCGATAGACGGTCTTCATCGGTGAATTTCCGGCTCCGGTGGCCGGCCTCGGCTACCGGAAGATACGCCATCGCCTGCATGGTTTCGCCGCCAATAAACGATCACTATCGGCGCCACAATAGCCTAACCATCCGCTGCCGCGCTTTTCAACGAGACCCTACAACGGACTTCACCGCCCGATCCTCCGTCGCCCGTCGGCAGCCGAGCACCGTTCCGGAAAACTGCAATTGGGTGAGGAAGCTGTCAGGCTTGCAACGCATAGGCAAAATCGCGCAAGCTATGCCTGTCCGGTATCGAAGCGGTAACGATATTGCCCACCCTGCTCAGCCACACGTGATTGGAGCTTCCCGTGAATCGCCGATCCCTGCTCAAATCCGCTCTTGTTGCACTAGCCGCACAGCGGCTTCCGCTGCCCGTCTGGATAAGCAGCGCGCAGGCAGCGGCTCCAGCGTGGCGGCACGGTGTGTCGCCATTCGGGGATCTGAAGTATCCGCCCGACTTCAAGCAGTTCGACTACATCAACGCGAACGCGCCGAAGGGCGGCGCGGCGCGGCAAATCGCGCTCGGCACCTTCGACAATTTCAATATGGTGGTGGCCGGAGTCAAAGGCACGCTCGCCCTCGGTATCGATCTCATTTACGACACGTTGCTGGTCTCGGCACTCGACGAAGTATTGAGCAGCTATGGCCTCATTGCCGAGGCCGTGCATCGCCCGGACGATTTCTCATCGGTCTCGTACCGGCTGCGAGCGGAAGCAAAGTGGCACGACGGGACGCCGGTGACGCCGGATGACGTGATATTCTCCTTCAATACGTTCAAGAAATTAAGCCCGCAAGCTGCTGCAAGTTACGTCAATGTCGTCAAGGCTGAGAAGACGGGCGATCGCGAGGTTACATTCGTGTTTAACGGAACCGGCCACCACAGGCTGCCCGAGCTCCTGGGACAGCTCACCATCTTGCCCAAGGCGTGGTGGGAGGGAACCGACGGCAAAAAACGCGACATCGGATCGACCACGCTTGAGCCGCCGCTTGGCTCCGGCCCCTACGCCATCAAAGAGTTCACGCCTGGCCGCAGCGTCGTCTACGAGCGCGTCAAGGACTATTGGGGCAGCGCCGTCAACGTCAATATCGGTCGCGATAATTTTGATGAGCTGCAGTTCGAATATTTCCGTGATGGTACGGCCGCGCTCGAGGCGTTCAAGGCAGACGCCGCCGACTGGCGCGTCGAGAACAGCGCCAAGAACTGGGCCACCGCCTACGACTTCCCGGCGGTCGCCGACAAGCGCGTCATCCTGGAGCAATTCCCGATCAACAACGTTGGCTTGATGCAAGCTTTCGCGTTCAACATCCGCCGAGAGAAATTCCAGGACCCGCGCGTGCGGCTGGCATTTAATTATGCGTTCGATTTCGAGGAGATGAACAAGCAACTTTTCTACGGTCAGTACAGACGCATCGCCAGCTATTTCGAGGGCACGGATCTTGCCGCCACCGGCTTGCCAGGGCCCCGCGAAGTCGAACTGCTGAACACGGTGCGTGACAAGGTTCCCCCTGAAGTCTTTGCAAAGGCCTATTCCAACCCGGTCGGCGGTACTCCCGCCGCCGTGCGCGATAACCTGCGCGAAGCCGTGCGCCTCTTGAAAGAGTCGGGTTACGACATGCGCGACCAGCAATTCGTCAGCAGCAAGTCGGGCGAGCCGCTCACGGTCGAACTTCTTGGCAATAACCCAGTCTTTGAGCGCGTCTTCTTGTTCTACAAGCCCTCGCTCGAGCGTCTCGGCATTACCGTGTCGGTGCGCACCGTCGATGAGGCGCAGTACGAGAACCGGCTGCGCAGTTGGGATTTCGACATCACCACCTTCGCCTGGCCGGAGACGCAATTACCCGGTAACGAGCTGCGCGACTATTGGAGCTCGCAAGCCGCCGATCAGTCTGGTTCGGACAACATGATCGGCATCAAAAACCCGGCGGTTGATGCGATGACCGAGCACGTCGTCTTCGCCAAGACATACGAAGATCTGGTCGCCGCCGCCAAGGCGCTCGACCGCGTCCTCCTTTGGAACCACTACGTCGTGCCGCAATGGAGCTACAACAAGGTGCGCACAGCGCGCTGGGATCGGTTCAGCCATCATAACCCGTTGCCGAAATACGGCATGTCCGCATTCCCCAGTTTGTGGTGGTGGGATGCCGACAAAGCGGCCAAAACGGCAAGCCGCTAGACGGAACGCCTAGCTGCGTTGCTTGCCGGACGGTCGTCGTCGGCTATTCGATGAGGCCGATTGTGGCGCGAGCGGTGGATCGAATGGATCAATTCGCCGTGACGGGCATGCCGTGCGCCTTCACGGCCATGCGCCTTGCCGCAGCGAGAGCTGATGCTTACGTTTTATGGGCGGATTAGGCGTGAGCGAGACCTCCGATGAGCGAAACCGAAGCCCTTTTCAAAGTGCTGCGGCAATCGGCCGACGTGGATTGCGTGGCCGCCATCGAGCGCTCGGTTCGCGAGGCATCGGATCGTGAGCTTTGCCGCGTCAACGTGCTCGATTTCGCCGCCAAG
Source organism: Xanthobacteraceae bacterium (assembly GCA_050010955.1). Taxonomy (GTDB): domain Bacteria; phylum Pseudomonadota; class Alphaproteobacteria; order Rhizobiales; family Xanthobacteraceae; genus BOG-931. Next base: position 4,031 of record JBEKJZ010000037.1, read on the forward strand.
CACGGCCTCGACGAAGAGCGCGCCGTCGCCGCCTTCCTGCATGCCGCTCGGCTCGGCCTGTTCGAATTGTCGTGGAACGTGCTCTGCCCCGGCTGCGGCGGCGTGCTCGATGCGAACGGCACGCTGAAGACGGTGAACCGCGAGGAGTACGATTGCGGGCTGTGCGCCTGCGGCTACAAGCCGACGCTCGACGAGATGGTCGAGGTGACCTTCACGGTCAGCCCGCGCGTGCGCCGCATCGCCGCCCACAGTCCGGATACGCTCCCCGAGGTCGAATATTACCGCCAGATTTTCTGGAGCTCGGGCATCGATCTGCCGGAGACGCTGGGAGACAGCCTCGCCGAGTTTACCGTCGATTCGATCGAGCTGCCGCCCGGCGAGAAGGCCGTGCTGTCGGTGCAGTTGCCGGCCAATTTCGTCATCGTAGCCGATCCGGTGACGCACGGAACGCAATTCCTCGATGTCAAGGGCGAGCCGACGCACGAGCGGCAGACGCTTTCGATGGTGTTCAACAAGGTGAAGGCGCCGGTCGGGACGGTCGAGATGCGGCCGGGGCCGTTGCGACTGTCGCTCGAGAACCGCACCGACCGCCGTGTGCTGCCGACGCTGTGGATCGCCGGCGATGCGCTCCATCGTCTGCTCGGCAAGCGCAAGCCGTTCCTCACGGCCAAGCGCCTGCTCACCAATCAGACTTTTCGCGACATCTATCGGGCCGATACGCTGGATATCGATCAGCGGCTCAAGATCACCAGCCTCACCTTCCTGTTCACCGATCTCAAGGGCTCGACCGCGCTCTATGAGCGCGTCGGCGATCTGGTGGCCTACGATCTCGTGCGCCAGCACTTTCAGGTCCTGCACGAGATCGTGGCGGCGGAGACGGGGGCGGTTGTGAAGACGATCGGCGACGCGGTGATGGCGACGTTCCAGACGCCCGACCGGGCGCTGGCGGCGGCGTTGCGCATGCGCGAGGAAATGACGCGCATCAACGCCGAGCGTAAGAACGAGGATTTGCTGCTCAAGATCGGCATTCACGAGGGGCCGTGCCTCGCCGTGACCCTCAACGACATGCAGGATTATTTCGGCCAGACCGTGAACCTGGCCGCGCGCGTGCAGGGCCTTGCCTCCTCGCGCGCCATCATCGTGACCAAGCCGGTCATGGAGGATGCAAAGACCGCGAAAATCCTCGAGAGCGCTGGCCTGCAGCCGACGATGCAGCACGCCGCGCTGCGCGGCGTCGCCGACGAAACGACAGTGTACGAGATTCCCTGATGCAACCGGTGCATCGGGCGGGCGCCGTCGAACGGTGCCGGGCACTCACCTCAATTTTATTCGGGCTCGCTCGATTTCGCGATGTCGAGCAACGTCGACCCGTTCTCGAAATGCTCGAGAAAGACCAAGCCGATGCCGCGGGTTAGTGCGCCCGCGGAAATCGCGGACACCGCCAGGCCAAAAAGCGCGCTTCCCGGAACGACGAAGACGAGCGTTGAGGCGGTTGCCGCCCCTAGGCCGGTGGGCACTGCGCCCCCCATGAGCCCAATGATCATCGATCGCGTCCGGTCACGCTCGAACGGCACCCCATAAAGATCGCTCAGTTGCTTCACCATCCGCATGTTGATGGCCGTCACCCCGGCGATATTGACGACCGGCAGCGGAAACAGCCCGCCCACCGCCGCGTAGGTCCTGTGCCGCTCGACGATTTTTCGTGCCGCGGACCGCCGCCTCGCCGCCCATCGTTCGGCAGGGTTGGGAGCCGACGGCAATAACGATTTTGCCGCCGGCGGCGCAGAAGCCGCAGCGGCGGATCCGGCCTTGACCCCATCGTGTGGCAAAGCGGACTGCGGCGCTGGCGCCTCTTCGTCGTGGGTCGGGCCGCCGGCGATCGCCCGTAGCTCGTGGCTGGTCTTCCTGATAGCCCTGGGCAGCTGTTTGCGGGTCATGCTGCCGCCTGTTTGGCTCCCAGTACCATGTCGAGCTCTTCGGCGATGGCGGCGATTTCCCGTGCCGCGGGTCCTTTCCAGCTGATGAGGCTCGGCGTAGCCCCCCAGAGCGTGGCCTCCGGATAGGCGACTCGGTTCGTCATCTCGCAGTGGAGCACCGGCAGGCCGGCGTCGGCGAGCTCGGTACGGATATGCCTGGCGATGACCGAATCGCGCGTCGTTTGCGTCAGCAAACAGCGGAACAGCGGTTGGCGGCCGTCGCCACGCTCCGTCAGGATACTCAGCGTATCCAGCATGCGGTCGACGTCGAATGGCGACGGCTTGACCGGAACAAGCACAAAATCCGCCGCCGCCAGACAATCCAGCGTCGTCTTGGAGCGAAAGCCCGGCGTGTCGATGATCACCAGGCCACCACCTTGAGCGAGGCGCCGCGCCGTCTTCGAGGCCTCCTCGGTCGCGTCCTCCAGCACGGCGACGCCGCCAAGGGCCCGTTCGCGTGCGACAAGCCGCATGATGGAGCGCTGCGGATCGGCATCGATGAGGGTCGGACGCCGGCCCCTCAGATGCCAATGGACCGCAAGGCAGCTAGCAACCGTGCTCTTGCCGCTGCCGCCCTTCATCGTTGCCACTGTGATGATCATGCTCACCTCCACGGCCTTCCGCCAAGGCCGCGCACCAGTGATTCGCCCGCTGCGCAATGGTAATGGATTTGGGAAGAACTGCCTATCTGGATGCTTTCGGTCGCCAAGCTACGCACGGTGAAATCGACGCCCAGTGAGCGTTCTATCGGCGTAAGGCGCGACTTCGGATAGTATCTCAGTTCGAATTCGGCGAACGAATTTCAGCGTCCGGCAAGGATACGGCGGCAGCCCCACCCCGCCAGCCGGATAACGAACGAAACGATCAATGCCGTGAACGACATCGAAATCGACCTCGATCAGACCGACGAACAAACCCTAACCTGCGAAGTCTCTGACGAGGCGCTGGAGAATGCAGCGAATACTGGGAACGCGAAAGCGGGGACCCTCACACTGGGCTATACAGGACCTTTGCACACGTTCTGTTAATGGTATTGAATGTCCCGACTCACCAGTAGACTAGGCTTGCCGGCGAGCAGCAAGAGGGGCGCGAACCACTTGAACATTCTGCGCGTCCAATCCCCGATTTCGTAAGACCATGAATATGATGGCGCCTAGGCAAGGCGACCAGAGGCGTCATACGCAAAGCACGTGGACGTGGCAGATCGGCTTCTTGTTCCAGCGTTCGGCAATGGCCGAGCGCACTGCGCGCCGCACCGCCTCGGCGACCGCATCGGGGTCGCGCCGGCGCGGCCGCGGCATGGACGCGAAGGCCTCTTCGACGGCGGTCCGCACGATCTGGCCCATGGGCTCGCCGGCCGCATCGAATTCCGGAATGCCGATCAGCTCGATTTCCGGGTCCGCGGCCAGCGCGCCCTGCTCGCTCAGCGCCAGCGCGACGGTGGCGATGCCGGCAAAGCTCAGCCGCCGGCGCGACGCCACGGTGCGCGCGTCGGCGGCGACCAGGATGGAACCGTCTTTGTACAGCCTTCCCGAGGGGACTTCGTCGATGATGGCCGCCGGTCCGGGCGCGAGACGAACCAGATCGCCGTTGCGGCAGACCAGCACCTCGGGAACGCCGGCCTTGCGTGCCAGCGCGGCGTGCTCGGCAAGGTGCAGCGCTTCGCCATGGGCCGGAATGAGGATTTTCGGCCGCACCCAACCGATCATATCGATGAGCTCGGCGCGCCGCGGGTGCCCGGAGACATGAACGAGATGATTTTGATCGGTGATGACCTCGACGCCCTGCGTCACCAGGCCGTTGATCACGCGCGCCACCGGCCTCTCGTTGCCGGGGATGGCGCGAGAGGAAAAGATTACGCGGTCGCCCCGCCCGAGGGCGACCTCCGGATGTTCGCCCTCGGCGATGCGGGCGAGCGCGGCCCGCGGCTCGCCCTGGCTGCCGGTGCATAAGGCCAGCACCTTGTCGGGCGGCAGGTAGCCGTAGCTCTCGACGCCGCGAAAGTCCTGCACGCCGTCGAGATAGCCGGTCTCGCGCGCAACCTGCACCACCCGCTCCATGGCCCGGCCGACGAGGACGACCTCGCGCCCGACGGCGCGCGCCGCGGCGGCAACGGCGCGAATGCGGTCCACGTGCGACGCAAACGTGGTGACCGCCACACGGCCGGGCGCCGTGCGCACGAGTTCGGCAAGGGTCTTTGCGACGTCAGCCTCCGACGGCGATCGACCGTCGCGAATTGCGTTTGTTGAGTCGCCCACAAGCGCGACCACGCCCTCGTCGCCGAGGGCGGAGAGCCTCGCCGCGTCGGTGACCGAACCGACAAGCGGGGTGGGATCGATCTTCCAGTCGCCGGTATGCACCACGGTCCCGAGCGCGGTGCGGATCGCGAGTGCATTGGATTCGGGGATCGAATGCGCGACGTTGATCAACTCGACCGCGAACGGGCCGAGCGCCAGCCGGCCGCCGAGCGGCACGACATTGATCGGGATTTTGGGCGCGCCGGGCTCGGACAGGCGGCGGGCCTCGAACAGCGCGGCCGTGAACGGCGTGGCGTAGAGCGGCACATTGAGGCGCGGCCACAGGTCGATGAGCGCGCCCATATGGTCCTCGTGGCCGTGGGTGAGGACGAGGCCGACGATGTTGCGCCGTTCCTCGATCAGATAACGGATGTCCGGCAGGATCAGATCGACGCCGGGCAAATGCTCTTCGGCCGCGAAGGCCACGCCGCAATCGACGATGAGCCATTTGCGTCGCGGGCCGTCGCCGACGCCGTAGATCGAGAGATTCATCCCGATTTCGCCGACGCCGCCGAGCGGCGCGAATACGAGCTCGCTAGCCATCAGTCCACGTGCCCCGCGGTCGGCGGCCGGATGGGCAGCGGCGCGCCGGCCACCGGGAACACCTCGCCGGCGGTGATCGCCTGCAAGCCGCCGTCGGCAAGGCGCAGCAGCAATCGACCCTGTTCATCGAGCGCCTCGAAGCGTCCCAAAAAGTCGCGGTCGGAGAGCCGCACCCGCATCTCGCCACCGATTCCGGCGGCGCGGGCCATCCAGTCGGCGCGAACGGCGGCAAAGCCGGCGCCTTTTGCCCATTGTGCGAGCCGTTCCACCATCCTGCCGGATAACGCCGCAAACATCTTTTCGGCCGAGATGGGGGCACCGGCCGCGGCCAGATCGGTCGCCGGATAGGCGGTCTGTTCGGGATGGTGCAGGCAGTTCACGCCGACACCGATAGCGACGGCAAATTTGTCGGCAACGCGCTCGCCTTCGATCAGGATACCCGCAAGCTTAGCGCCGCCGCAGAGAATGTCATTCGGCCATTTCAACGCCAGGGCATCGCGCAAGCCGGGAGCGAGCTCGAGAATGGCGTCATGAACCGCGAGAGCGGTGACGAACGACAATTCCGGCGCGTATTCGGCCGGTGCCGGATCGCCTAGTAAGAGCGTCCCGTAGAGATTGCCGGGCGGGGAGACCCACGCGTTGCCGCGCCGGCCGCGGCCCGCCGTCTGCCGCTGCGCGGTGATCCACAGCGGACCGCGCTCGCCGCGACGCGCCAGCGCCAGCGCTTCCGCATTGGTCGAGCCCAAGGTCTCATGGCTTGCCAGGCGATAGCCTGCCGCAGCCGCCGCGGCATCAAGCTGCATCAGAACAGCGAATGGGCGGCGGCGCTGGCGACGCCGACGAGCGGTCCCGGATAAACGAAGAAGAGAATGTTGAACAGGCCGCAAACCCCCAGCACCAGTTTGAGCTCATTCGGCATGCTGTAGAACGGCTCCGCCGGCTCCTCGAAATACATGACCTTGATGATCGCCAGATAGTAATAGGCGCCGATCACGCTCGCCAGCACGCCGATCACGGCCAGGATGTAGAGCCCGGCCTTGATGGCGGCAAGAAACACATAGAACTTGGCAAAGAAGCCTGCGAGCGGCGGCACGCCGGCCATCGAGAACAAGAGCATCGCCAGGAAGAACGCCATCGTCGGGTGGGTGCGCGCCAGCCCGGCAAGCTGGTCGATCGACTCCACCATGCCGCCGCTGCGCCGCATCGACAAGATCACGGCAAACACGCCGAGCGTCATGGTGAGATAGATCGCCATGTAGACGAGCACGCCCTGCACGCCTTCCGAGGTTCCGGCGGCGAGCCCGATCAGTGCAAAGCCCATATGGCCGATCGAGGAATAGGCCATCAGCCGCTTGATGTTGCGCTGGCCGATGGCGGCGAAGGCGCCGAGCAGCATCGAGGCGATGGAGACGAAGACCACGATCTCCTGCCATTGCGCCGTGATGCCGGGGAAGGCAACGACCGTGGCGCGCACGAACATGGCGATGCCGGCGACCTTGGGCGCGGCGGCGAAAAAGGCCGTCACCGGCGTCGGCGCGCCTTCATAGACATCGGGCGTCCACATATGGAACGGCACCGCGGAGACCTTGAAGCAGAAGCCGACGAACAGGAAGACCAGGCCGAAGATCAATCCCGTGCCTGCGTCCGCGGCCGAGTGCGCGATGCCGACGAAACTGACCGTGCCGGTGAAGCCGTAGACCAGCGAGGCGCCGTACAGCAGCATTCCCGAGGACAGCGCGCCGAGAACGAAATACTTCAAGCCCGCTTCGGTTGAGCGCAGCGAATTGCGGTGGCTCGCGGCCACCACGTAAAGCGGCAGGCTCATCAATTCGAGGCCGACATAGAGCGCGATCAGGTCGGCCGCCGAGATCAGCATCAGCATGCCGAGGGTGGAGAGCACGATGAGAACCGAATATTCGAAGCGCTGCTGGCGCTCGCGCTCGGCATGGTCAATCGACATCAGAATCGCGGCCGCCGAGCCGATGATGGCCAGCACCTTCAAAAAGCGGGCGAAGCCATCGACCACGAAGCTGCCGTCGAAAGTGACCAGCTTGCCGGCGGGCAACGTCAGCACGATCAGCCCGGCGATGATCAGGAGCGCGACCGAGGCGTAGTCGACGGTCCGCACCGACCGTTCGCCGCGGTAGACCCCGAACATCAACAGCGCCATGGCGCCGAGGCCGAGCACGATCTCCGGCAGCAGCGGATAGAGCGCCGGAATGGTCAAAGCCGCATTCATCGCCTCACCTCGCCAGCCCGGCCGATTGCACGCTCGCGACCGCGTGCTGGAAATTGTCGATCAGCTGCGTCACCGACACCGCCGAGATATCGAGCACCGGCTTCGGATAGACGCCGAACACGATGGTCAGGATCACCAGCGGCGCCAGCACCACCATCTCGCGCCAGCCGATGTCCTTGATGTGGAGCAGGCTGGGCTTGGTGAGCTTGCCGAAGATCACCTTGCGATAGAGCCACAGCATATAGGCAGCCGACAGAACGGTGCCGAGCGTCGCCAGCGTCGCCACCCAGTTGTTGATGCGGAACGTGCCGATCAGGGTCAAAAACTCGCCGATGAATCCGGACGTGCCCGGCAGTCCGACGTTGGCCAGCGCAAACACCATGAAAGCGAAGGCGTAGATCGGCATGCGATAGACCAAGCCACCATAGGCGGCGATTTCCCGGGTGTGCATGCGGTCGTAGATGACGCCGACGCAGAGGAACAAGGCGGCCGAAACGATGCCGTGCGAGATCATCTGAAAGATGCCGCCGGCGACGCCCTGCGTGGTCAAGGCGAACAGCCCCATGGTGACGAAGCCCATGTGCGCCACCGAGGAATAGGCGATGAGCTTTTTCACGTCCTCCTGCATCAGCGCGACCAGCGAGGTGTAGATGATGGCGACGATCGACAGCGCGAAGATCAGCGGCGCGAACTGAACCGAGGCCTCCGGGAACATCGGCAGTGAAAAGCGCAGGAAGCCGTAACCGCCCATTTTCAACAAGATAGCGGCCAGGATCACCGAGCCGGCGGTCGGCGCCTCGACATGGGCGTCGGGCAGCCAGGTATGGACCGGCCACATCGGCAGCTTCACCGCGAACGAGGCGAGGAAGGCGAAGAAGGCCCAGGTCTGCAATGCGCGCGGGAAGGCGTGATGCAGCAGCGTCGGGATGTCGGTGGTGCCGGCCTCCCAGTACATCGCCATGATGGCGAGCAGCATCAGCACCGAACCGAGCAGCGTGTAGAGGAAGAACTTGAAGCTCGCATAGACCCGGCGCGGACCGCCCCACACGCCGATGATCAGGAACATCGGGATCAGGCCGCCCTCGAAGAAGATATAGAACAGCACCAGGTCGAGCGCGCAGAAGGTGCCGACCATCAGCGTCTCGAGCACCAGGAAGGCGATCATGTATTCGCGCACCCGGCGCTGGATGGCGGTCCAGCTCGCCAGGATCGAGATCGGCATCAGCGCGGTGGTCAGGATCACGAACGGCAGCGAAATGCCGTCGACCCCCATGGCGTAGGTGATGGTGCCGCCGAGCCACGGCCGCTTTTCCAGGAACTGGAAATCGGCCGAGCTGGGATCGAAACGCCAGACCAGGATCAGCGAGATCGCGAAGGTGAGTAGCGTCGTCCACAGCGCCACCCAGCGTGCGTTGCGCGAACCCGCCTCGTCGTCGGGCAGGAAGGCGATGAACAGCGCGCCGGCGATCGGCAGGAAGGTGACGACGGAGAGGATCGGCCAGCTCGTCATCAGTGCACCCCTGCGAACATGAACCAAGTGACGAAAGCGGCCACGCCGATCAGCATGGCAAAGGCGTAGTGGTAGAGATAACCGGTCTGCAGCCGCACCACGTTGCGGGTGACGTCGAGCACGCGCGCGGAGATGCCGTCAGGCCCGAAACCGTCGATGACAAAACCGTCGCCGCCCTTCCAAAGGAACCGGCCGAGCCGCATCGTCGGACGAACGATGAGGAAGTCGTAGATGCGGTCGAAATACCAGGCGTTGAGCAGAAAGCGGTAGAGCACGGGTTGGTTTCGCGCCAACGCCGCCGGCAGATCGGGTCGCCGGATATAGAACTGCCAGGCCACCAAAAATCCGCCGACCATCATGATCGTCGGCGCCAGCGAGGTCAGTAGCGGGAGATGCTCCATGTCCTCGAGCACGGTGTTGCCGGGTCCGAACTTCAGCGATTCGCGAAAGAATTCCTCGACGCCGTGACCGGTGAAAAAGCCGAGAAAAAACCAACCGGCGGCGATCGAGCCGACCGCCAGGATGGCGAGCGGGACCAGCATCACCTTGGCGCTCTCGTGCGCCGCCTCGTAGTGATGGTGATCGTGCGGCTCGCCGTGAAAGGTCTTGAACATGAGCCGCCACGAATAGAACGAGGTCAGCGCCGCGGCGGCGACCGTCATGACGAAGCCGTAGACCGCCATCGAATTGCTGCCGACGGCGGCCGCCTCGATGATCGCGTCCTTGGAGTAATAGCCGGCGGTGAAGGGAAATCCGGTCAGCGCCAGCGTGCCGACCAGCATGGTCGCATAGGTGAACGGAATTTTCCGCCACAGGCCGCCCATTTTGCGGATGTCCTGCTCGTGATGCATGGCGAGGATCACCGAGCCGGAGCCGAGGAACAAGAGCGCCTTGAAGAAGGCGTGGGTGAACAGGTGGAACATGCCGACCGAATAGGCGCCCACGCCCATGGCGACGAACATGTAGCCGAGCTGCGAGCAGGTCGAATAGGCGATGATGCGCTTGATGTCGTTCTGCACCAGCCCGACGGTCGCCGCGAAGATCGCCGTGGTGGCGCCGATGAAGGTCACGAACGCCGCAGCCGTCGGCGCCAGCTCGAACAGCGGCGACAGCCGCGCCACCATGAACACGCCGGCCGTCACCATGGTGGCGGCATGGATCAGCGCGGAGACCGGGGTCGGCCCCTCCATGGCGTCGGGCAGCCAAGTATGCAGCAGGAACTGCGCCGACTTGCCCATGGCGCCCATGAACAGCAGCAGGCAAACCACAGTCAGCGCGTCGGCGTTGAAGCCGAGATAGTGGAAGCTCTTGCCGGCGAGCGCCGGCGCCTGGGCGAAGATGGTGTCGAAATCGATCGATCCGGTCAGCAGGAACACGGCGAAAATGCCGAGCGCGAAACCGAAGTCGCCGATGCGGTTGACGACGAAGGCCTTGATCGCCGCCGCATTGGCTTCCGGCTTGTGGAACCAGAAGCCGATGAGCAGATAGCTGGAAAGTCCGACGCCTTCCCAGCCGAAGAACAATTGCGCGAGATTGTCGGCCGTCACCAGCATCAGCATGGCGAAGGTGAAGAACGACAGATAGGAGAAGAAGCGCGGCTTGTACGGATCGTCCGCCATGTAGCCGATCGAATAGAGGTGGACGAGGCCGGAAACCGTCGTCACCACCACCAGCATCACCGCGGTAAGCGGATCGATGCGCAGCGCCCAATCGACCTTGAGGTCGCCGGAGACGATGAAATCGAACAGCGGGATTCGCGCCTCGTGGCCGCGGATGCCGACGTCGACAAAGGCGAAGCAGGACAGCACCCAGGAGATCGCAAGCAGCGTCGTGGTGATCAGCTCCGCCGCCTGCGAGCCGGCGGCGGGCTCGGCGAGCTCGGTCTTCTCCAGACTCGCATGATCGATCTCGGCGTGGCTGGATTCCGGTACCGGCGCGCCGTGGGCACGGTCTTCCGGCACCAGCGGGGCGGCGTGGCTGTCATGCGGCGGCGACGGATCGGCCCCCGGGTGCCGGTTGCGGGCGCCAACGAGCGCGATGACGCCGGCGATGATGGCGCCGATAAGCGGCAGGACGACAATGGCTACGTACATCTTGGAGTCCGCCCCGTCTAACCCTTCATCAGATTGATGTCTTCCACGGCGATCGAACCGCGGTTGCGGAAATAGGCCACCAGGATCGCCAGCCCGATCGCGGCTTCAGCCGCCGCGACGGTGAGCACGATCAGCGCGTAGACCTGGCCGACGATGTCGCCGAGAAAGGCCGAGAACGCCACTAGATTGATATTGACGGCGAGCAGGATGAGCTCGACCGACATCAGAATGACGATGACGTTCTTGCGGTTGAGAAAAATACCGAAAATCCCCAGCGTGAACAGGATCGCGGCGACCGACAGATAATGGCCGAGCCCGATCGTCATCGCAGGCCCTCCCCCGACTTCACCTTGACGACATCGATTGCGTTCGCGCGCCGGCGCGCGACTTGCGCGCCGACGTTCTGCCGCTTGACGTCGGGCCTATGGTGCAGCGTCATGACGATGGCGCCGATCATGGCGACCAGCAGGATCACGCCGGCCGCCTCGAAGAAATAGACGTATCGGGTGTAGAGCACGAGGCCGAGCGCTTGCGTGTTGCTGATGTCGCTTGCCGCGGGAATTGGTGCGGTGATCGCCTTGGGCACGCCAGCCCCAATCACCCAGGCACCCACAATGAACAACAGCTCGGCCAGCAAGATGGCCCCGACCAGGAAACCGACCGGCAGGTAGTTGAGGAAGCCCTGGCGAAGCTCGGCAAAATCGACGTCGAGCATCATCACCACGAACAGGAACAGCACCGCCACGGCGCCGACATAGACCACGATGAGGATCATGGCGAGGAATTCGGCGCCCAAGAGGATGAACAGACCGGACGCGTTGACGAAGGCGATGATGAGGAACAGCACCGAGTGCACCGGGTTCCTGGCGGTGACGACCAGGATCGCCGAGGCGATGCACGCGGCGGCGAAGAGATAGAAGAAGATTGCGGTGATGATCATGGACGGTGCGGCTCACCTATACGGCGCGTCGAGTTCGATGGCCTTGGCGAGCTCGCGCTCCCAGCGGTCGCCGTTCGCCAGCAGGCGGTCCTTGTCGTAATACAGCTCCTCGCGGGTTTCGGTCGCAAACTCGAAGTTCGGGCCTTCGACGATGGCGTCGACCGGGCAAGCCTCCTGGCACAGCCCGCAATAGATGCATTTGACCATGTCGATGTCGTAGCGCGTGGTGCGCCGCGTGCCGTCGTTGCGGCGCGGACCGGCCTCGATGGTGATGGCCTGCGCCGGGCAGATCGCCTCGCACAGCTTGCAGGCGATGCAGCGCTCTTCGCCGTTCGGATAGCGCCGCAGCGCATGCTCGCCGCGGAAACGCGGCGACAGCGCGCCCTTCTCGAATGGATAATTGAGCGTCGGCTTCGGCCTGAAGAAGTAGCGCATCGACAGGACGAAGGCCTGCGCGAACTCGGTGAGGAAAATCGAACGAGCGGCCTGATCTAACCCCATGTCAGCCTCTGATCACTTCCAGGACACCGGCAACGATCACCACCATCGCAAGCGATATCGGCAGAAACACCTTCCAGCCCAACCGCATCAGCTGATCGTAGCGATAGCGCGGCACGAACGTCTTCACCATGGAGAACATGAAGAAAACGGCGCCTGCCTTGAGCGCGAACCAGACGACGCCGGGAATCCAGGTGAACGGCACGACCGGGAACGGCGGCAGCCAGCCGCCGAGGAACAGGATCGTCGCCATGGCGCACATGGTGGCAATCGCGACGTACTCGCCCAGCATCAACATCAGGTACGGCGTCGAGGCGTATTCCACCATGAAGCCGGCGACCAGCTCGGATTCCGCCTCGACCAAATCGAACGGTGGTCGGTTGGTCTCGGCGAGCGCGGAGACGAAGAAGATGATGAACATCGGCAGCAACGGCAGCCAATACCAGCCGAGGAAACCCCAGGCGCTGTTCTGCGCCTGGACGATGGCCGAGAGGTTGAGCGAGCCGACGCACAGCAGCACGGTGATGATGACAAAGCCGATCGAAACCTCATAGGACACCATCTGCGCCGCCGAGCGCATCGCCGCCAGGAACGGATATTTCGAGTTCGACGCCCAGCCGGACATGATGATGCCGTAGACGCTGAGCGAGGAGATGGCAAAGACATAGAGTATGCCGACATTGATGTTGGCGATGACCCAGCCGCCATTGACCGGGATCACCGCCCAGGCGGCGAGCGCCAGCGTGCAGGTGACCAGCGGCGCGAGCAAAAACACGCCCTTGTTGGCGCCGGCGGGAATGATCGGCTCCTTGAGCACGAATTTGAAAAAATCGGCGAACAACTGCAAAAGTCCCCAGGGACCGACCACGTTCGGGCCGCGCCGAAGCTGCACCGCCGCCCAGATCTTGCGATCGGCATAGATCATGTAGGCGATCACCATGAGTAGGATCAGCAGCAGCAGCACGCTTTCCGCGAGCATGATCACCACCGGCCAGATGTAGTCGAAAAAGAACGCGGCCATCGTTGCGCCCTTTATTCCGCCGCCGTCATGGCTGCGCGCCCTTCGGCGATCGCTGAACATTCCGCCATCACGGCCGAACAGCGCGCGATCGGATTGCTGAAGTAGAAGTGCTCGACGCTGGAGCGGAACGGAGCCTTGTCCGCGGTGCCGCCGCGCGCGGCGAGCGGCTCCATGTCGGCGGGATTAGCCGGCGCGATCTGCCCGACGCGCATGAAATGCGGATAGGCCTGGTACAGCGCCCGGCGCAACGCGGCGAGCGAGTCGTAGGGTAGCCGCTGGCCCAAAACGTCCGACAGCGCGCGCAGGATCGCCCAATCTTCCCGCGCGTCGCCCGGCGGGAACGAGGCGCGCGTCGCCATCTGCACGCGGCCCTCGGTATTGACGTAGGTCGCCGACTTTTCCGGATAGGCCGCGCCCGGCAACACCACGTCCGCCCGCGAAGCGCCGCGGTCGCCGTGGGTGCCGATATAGACGACGAACGCGCCCGGCGCGATGTCGATCTCGTCGACGCCGAGAAGGACGGCAACGTCGAGCGCACCGGACGCCGCCATCTGCGGCGCGGTCAAACCGCCCTCGCCCGGCACGAAGCTGAGATCGAGCGCACCGACCCGCGAGGCGGCGCTGTGGAGAACGCCATAGCCGTTCCAGCCGTCCTTCACCGCGCCGAGACCGATGGCCGCCTTCGCGGCAAGCGAAGCGATCGCCGCGCCGTCCGGCCGCGCCAAGGCACCCGCACCGACCAGAATGAGCGGGCGCTCCGCCTTGCGCAGTACGTCGGCAAAAGAGTGGCTGGCGATGGCGGCGAGCGTTTCCGGCCCGGCGCCGAGATAGTCGTAAGTGTAGGTGAGCGGCACCTTCGGGCCGATGACGCCGATGGGAAAGCTCTTGGCGTTGCGCCAGCGCTTGCGGATGCGGGCATTGAGCACCGTCGCCTCGCAGCGCGGGTTCGATCCGACGATCAAGAGCGCGTCCGCCTGGTCGATCCCGGCGATGGTGGCGTTGAACAGGTAGCTGGCGCGGCCCCATTTCGGATCGAGCGCCGAACCGTCCTGCCGGCAGTCGAGATTGCCGACGCCGAGCCGCGTCATCAGACCCTTGAGCGCGAAAATCTCCTCGACCGCGGCGAGGTCGCCGACCAGCGCGCCGACCCGCTTGGGATTGGCCCGATTAAGCTTGGCGGCGATCGCGGCGAAGGCTTCGCTCCAGGTTGCCGGGCGCAAGCGGCCGTTCTCGCGCACATAGGGCTGATCGAGGCGCTGCGTACGCAGGCCGTCGACCACGTGCCGGGTCTTGTCGGAGATCCACTCCTCGTTGATGTCGTCGTTGCCGCGCGGCAGGATGCGCATCACCTCACGGCCGCGCGTATCGATGCGGATGGCGCAGCCGAGCGCGTCCATGACGTCGATCGACTCGGTCTTGTTGAGTTCCCACGGCCGCGCCGCGAAGGCGTAGGGTTTCGAGGTCAGCGCGCCGACCGGACAGAGGTCGACCACGTTGCCCTGCAGTTCGGAGACCATCGCCTCTTCGAGATAGGTCGTGATCTCCATGTCCTCGCCGCGCCCGATGGCGCCCAATTCGGGCACGCCGGCGACCTCGGTGGCGAAGCGGATGCAGCGCGTGCATTGGATGCAGCGGTTCATCGCGGTTTTGACCAGCGCGCCGAGATATTTGTCCTCGACCGCGCGCTTGTTCTCGCGGAAACGGCTGGCGTCCACGCCGTAGGCCATGGATTGGTCCTGCAGGTCGCATTCGCCGCCCTGGTCGCAGATCGGACAGTCGAGCGGATGGTTGATGAGCAAAAATTCCATCACGCCTTCGCGCGCCTTGCGCACCATCGGCGAACGGGTTGAGAGCACCTTGGGCGAGCCATCCTTGTTCGGCATCAAATCCTTGACCGCCATGGCGCAGGAGGCTTGCGGCTTCGGTATGCCGGCGACCTCGATGAGGCACATGCGGCAATTGCCGGCGATCGACAGCCGTTCGTGGAAGCAGAAGCGCGGGATTTCCGCGCCGGCGGCTTCGCAGGCCTGCAGCAGCGTGTACTCCGGCGGGACGTCGATCACTTTGCCGTCGATGATGAGCTTGGTCATCGCGTTCTCACTCCGCCGCCTCGGATACCGGCGGATCAAGCACGCCCACCGTGTCGTCATTGGCGGTATATTCGTCGATGCGGCGCTCGATCTCGGGCCGGAAATGCCGCAGCAGACCCTGCACCGGCCAGGCCGCGCCGTCGCCGAACGCGCAGATCGTGTGGCCTTCGATCTGCTTGGTCACATCCCAAAGGGTGTCGATCTCGCGCTTTTGAGCGCGGCCTTCCGCCATGCGGGTGAGCAGGCGCCACATCCAGCCCATGCCCTCGCGGCACGGCGTGCACTGGCCGCAGCTCTCGTGCTTGTAGAAGTAGGCGATCCGCGCCATCGCCTTCACGATGTCCGCCGACTTGTCCATCACGATGACCGCGGCCGTTCCCAGCGCCGATTTCTTCTGGATACAGCCGTCGAAATCCATCAGCAGCGAGTCGGCCTGATCGGACCCGGCGGGCACCAGCGGCATCGACGAGCCGCCCGGAATGACAGCGAGCAGGTTGTTCCAACCGCCGCGCACGCCACCGGCATGCCGCTCGATCAGTTCGCGCAACGGAATGCCCATCGCCTCTTCGACATTGCACGGCCGCTCGACGTGGCCGGAAATGCAAAAGAGCTTGGTGCCGGTATTGTTCTGCCGGCCGATGCCGGCGAACCAGGCGGCGCCACGCCGCATGATGTCGGGCACCTGCGCGATGGTCTCGACATTGTTGACGGTGGTCGGGCAGCCGTAGAGCCCCATATTGGCGGGGAACGGCGGCTTTAATCGCGGCTGCCCTTTCTTGCCTTCGAGGCTTTCCAGCAGCGCCGTCTCCTCGCCGCAGATGTAGGCGCCGGCGCCGTGATGCACCATGAGGTCGAAGTCGTAACCGTGGATGTTGTTCTTGCCGATGAGCTTGGCGTCGTAAGCCTGATCGATCGCGGCCTGCAGGCGCTCGCGTTCGCGAATGAACTCGCCGCGAATATAAATGTAACCGGTGTGCGCCGCCATGGCGCTGCCGGCGATCAGGCACCCCTCGATCAACAGATGCGGATCGTTCCGCATCACCTCGCGATCCTTGCAGGTGCCGGGCTCAGATTCGTCGGCGTTGACGACGAGATAATGCGGGCGCGCGGGGTCGACTTGCTTGGGCATGAACGACCATTTCAGGCCGGTCGCGAACCCCGCGCCCCCGCGGCCGCGCTGTCCGGATGCCTTCACCTCGTTGACGATGGTGTCGCGACCCTTTTCCACGATCGCTTTGGTGAAGTCCCAGGCGCCGCGCGCCCGGGCGCCGTCGAGGCCCCAATCGTGGCGGCCGTAGAGATTGCGAAAGATGCGGTCCTTGTCGGCGAGCATTTTTCTAATCCGCGACTTGTTCTATCCACGTCTCGGGTCGGTTGCGTCGGCGATCGGCGGCTTGGGCAGCGGCGCTTCGTGGACGTTGGCGGCTGCGCCAGGCTTCCTGGCGTCGCTGTCGCTCAACGGCCTACCGGCCGGCGTCGATTTGCCGTTACCGCCGTAGAGCGATGGATCGGTCAGCGTCGTCTCGCCGCCGATCGGTGCCGAGAGCTGACGATCGATCTGCGGACCCGGCTGCGACTGCTTGCCGGCCGCCAGGTCGTCGAGGATGCGGGTCAGCGCTTCCGGCGTCAGATCCTCGTAATAATCGGCATTGATCTGCACCATCGGCGCGTTGACGCAGGCGCCCAGGCATTCGACCTCGGTCCAGGAGAACGTGCCGTCGGCGGTGACGTCGCTCTCATGGCCGATCTTGTGATGCAGGACTTTCTTGAGCTGATCGGCGCCGCGCAGCATGCACGGCGTCGTGCCGCAGAACTGCACGTGGAAGCGGCCGACCGGCGAAAGATTGAACATCGTGTAGAAGGTCGCCACTTCGAGCACGCGAATTTTCGCCATGCCGAGCATCTCGGCGACCGCTTCGATCGCCTTCTGCGGCAGCCAGCCGCCGGCCTGCTGCTGCGCCCGCCACAATAGCGGGATCACCGCGGATTGCTGACGGCCCGGCGGATATTTGGCGATCTGCGCCTGCGCCCATTCCAGATTCTGCGGGGTGAACGCAAAGCTCGGCGGCTGTTCTTCGGCGAGGCGGCGCACACTCATCGGTCGACCTCCCCGAAGACGATGTCTAGACTGCCGATCACCGCCGACACGTCGGCGAGCATGTGTCCGCGGCATAGGAAATCCATGGCCTGCAGGTGCGCAAAGCCGGGCGCGCGAATTTTGCACTTGTACGGTTTGTTGCTGCCATCGGCGATGAGATAAACGCCGAATTCGCCCTTGGGCGCCTCGACGGCGGCGTAGACTTCGCCCGCCGGCACGTGAAAGCCCTCGGTGTAAAGCTTGAAATGATGAATGAGCGCTTCCATCGAACGCTTCATCACCGCGCGGCGGGGCGGCGCGATCTTTTGGTCGTCGATGAGGACCGGGCCTTGCGCGTCCGGCGCGTGCAGTTTGTCGAGGCACTGCCTGATGATGCGGACTGACTGGCGCATCTCTTCCATACGTACACAATACCGATCGTAATTGTCGCCGTGCTTGCCTATCGGGATGTCGAAATCGAGCTCGGAATAGCACTCGTAGGGCTGCGCCTTGCGCAAATCCCACGCCGCGCCGGAGCCGCGCACCATGACGCCGGAAAATCCCCGCGCCCAGGCCTCTTCCAGCGTCACCACGCCGATATCGACATTGCGCTGCTTGAAAATGCGGTTCTCAGTGAGCAGTACCTCGAGGTCGTCGCAAGCTTTAAGGAACGGATCACAAAAGGCCTCAATGTCGTCGATCAGTTTCGGCGGCAAATCCTGATGCACGCCGCCGACGCGGAAGTAGGCCGCGTGCAAGCGCGCGCCAGAGGCGCGCTCGTAGAAGCCCATGAGCTTCTCGCGCTCCTCAAAACCCCACAGCGGCGGCGTGAGCGCGCCGATGTCGAGTGCTTGGGTGGTGACATTAAGAAGATGCGACAATAGACGGCCGATTTCGCAGTACAGCACGCGGATGAGCTGCCCGCGTCTGGGAGCCTCGATGCCGAGCAGCTTTTCCGCCGCCAGGCAGAACGCATGCTCCTGGTTCATCGGCGGGACATAGTCGAGCCGGTCGAAATACGGGATCGCCTGTAAGTATGTCTTGTGCTCGATCAGCTTCTCGGTGCCGCGATGCAGAAGCCCGATATGCGGGTCGACGCGCTCTACCACCTCGCCGTCGAGTTCAAGGACAAGGCGCAATACGCCGTGCGCCGAGGGATGCTGCGGCCCGAAGTTGATCGTGAAATTGCGTTGTCCCGGATCAGCCATCATGCAACCTGAGCGACCTTCGCGGCTTTCGCCGCGACCTATTTCACGACCCTTGCCCGCCGCCGTCTGTTTTTCGCGCCTTGCCGTCACCCGGCGGCGCGTAATCCGCGCCTTCCCAGGGCGAGAGGAAATCGAAGTTGCGGAATTCCTGTGCGAGCCGCACCGGCGCG
The DNA here is from genome assembly GCA_050010955.1 of Xanthobacteraceae bacterium. Taxonomy (GTDB): domain Bacteria; phylum Pseudomonadota; class Alphaproteobacteria; order Rhizobiales; family Xanthobacteraceae; genus BOG-931. Next base: position 22,693 of record JBEKJZ010000037.1, read on the forward strand.
TAGACGACGCGCTTGAGCTCGTCGTCGTAGTGCACTTCGACAAAGCCGGTGAGTGGAAAGTCCTTGCGCAGCGGATGGCCTTCGAAACCGTAATCGGTGAGAATCCGCCGCATATCCGGATGGCCGGTGAAGATAACGCCATACAGATCGTAGGTCTCGCGTTCAAACCAATTGGCGCCGGGAAACACCTCGATGATCGAATCGACCGGCGTCGTTTCGTCGGTCTCGACCTTCACGCGCAGGCGCACATTGTGCTTGGGCGAAAGCAGATGATAGACCACATCGAAGCGCCGCTCGCGGCCCGGCCAGTCGACCGCGGTCACGTCGATGATATTCCAAAACTGGCAGCGCGGGTCATCGCGCAAGAACCGCATGACCGATACGATGTCGCGCGCGTTGGCGGTGACGGTCAGCTCGTGATAGGCGACCGCATAGCCCGTCACCGACGGACCAAGCGCACCAGCGATCGTTCGGCCGAGCGTGTCGAGCTTCTCATCCATGATCAGCGTTCGATCGTCGCGGTGCGGCGGATTTTCTTTTGCAGCAGCAGCAGGCCATACAGCAGGGCCTCGGCCGTCGGCGGGCAGCCCGGCACATAGATGTCGACCGGCACGATGCGGTCGCAGCCGCGCACCACCGAATAGGAGTAATGGTAATAGCCGCCGGCATTGGCGCACGATCCCATCGAGACCACGTAGCGCGGCTCCGGCATCTGGTCGTAGACCTTGCGCAGCGCCGGCGCCATCTTGTTGGTGAGCGTGCCGGCGACGATCATCACGTCCGATTGGCGCGGTGAGGCGCGCGGCGCCATACCAAAACGCTCGGCGTCGTAGCGCGGCATCGACATCTGAATCATCTCAACCGCGCAGCAGGCAAGCCCGAACGTCATCCACATCAGCGAGCCGGTGCGCGCCCAGCCGATGAGGTCGTCTACTGCAGCGACGAGAAACCCCTTGTCGGCAAGCTCGCTGTTGAGATCGGCAAAAAACGGATCGCTGGCGTTCACCAGCTTTCCGGTGCGCGCGGCCACCGGTCCCTGGCGCGGCGCAACGATCCCAGGTTCGCTCAGTTCCATTCGAGCGCTCCCTTCTTCCATTCATAGATAAATCCGATCGTCAGCACTGCAAGGAACAGCATCATCGAGCAGTAGCCGAACAGGCCGAGCTTGCCGAAGGCCACCGCCCAGGGAAACAGAAAGCTGACTTCCAGATCGAAAATGATGAAAAGAATGGCGACCAGGTAAAAGCGCACGTCGAATTTCATGCGCGCATCGTCGAAGGCGTTGAAGCCGCACTCGTAGGCCGAAAGCTTCTCCGGATCGGGTTGCTTGTAGGCGACGAGAAAGGCGGAGACGAGGAGCGCCAGTCCGATCACCGCCGCCACCGCGATGAAAACGATGAGCGGCAGATAGCCGAGCAGCAATTGATTGAGCGACTGGGTCACCGGGAACCCTCTAGACCGCCCTCAGCGGACAGCCATCGTCTTCCTCGCGTCACGATCCAACACGGAGGGCGGGACCGCGCCGATTGCCCCAAATCTTCGCGCAGTCGCGTTGGAATAAGCGAACGCCGGTGACCCTTAGCGCAGCGCACAAAAAGGCGCAAGGCGGGCTTGTGGGTTAAGCCATGCGCGCGGCGCTGGCGTGCCCGGAGTATTGTGAGGATGCGCCAAATGGCGGAAATCATGGCGGGAGCGACGGAAGAAGCACTTCCCCGCGTCCTCAAGGACTTACAGTGCCAACCTGCCGCTAAATCCTCTATTGGCGCGTAAAGGCTTTCTTCAAACTGCCAACCCGGCAGGTGCCTGGCAGTTGGCCCTGTTACGACTTCTCGGTAGTATCGGGGAACCGCGCCAGCGTCTTAGCCATACCTTCAGTCGCCATGGTCGACCGGTTGGCGGCCTCCACATAGGTGCGGATCTCGCGCATGTCGCGATGGCCGCTGATCGAGGCGATGAAGTCCTCGCTGCAACCGGCTTCAGCCATTCGCCGCAGGAACGCCTTGCGCAGCCCGTGCGCCGAACATTGCGGGAGGCCAGCCTCATCGCAGCGCTCGCGGAACCAGTTGCCGAACCCTGCCGGCGTGAACGGCCGACCAAAATCGGTGATGAGGTAGGTCTTGACGCCGACCATGTTCGTCGCGGCGATCGTCTTCGCGAGCGGCTCGGCGATCGGGATATCCATGACGCTGCCGGTCTTGGATTGCGTGAACCGGAGCCGAGGCCCTCCATTCTCGCCAACGCCGATATTCGGCGGCCCGAGTCGCACAGCGTCGCTCCGGCGTTGCGCCGTGTAGAGCAGCAAGTCGAGAGCCAAGCGCGCCTTGGTGCCGATCGGATGGCGTGCCTCGAACTGGCGAAGATCTTCCTCCGTCCAAGAATGAAAGCCGCTCGTCTTGATCGTGTCGAGCTTGACACCGAGCGCCGGATTGTCGCGGCGCAGCCTCTCGCTCACCGCAAAGCCGAGCAGCAGGCGCAAAACGCGCAGGAGGTTGCGCTGTGCCGACGGCTTGCCCGCCTTCTCCGCGAGCATCGCCTCGATGTGTCGCTGCTCCAAGAGCGCGACGCGCTTGTCGCCATGCCGGACGCGCAACGCCTCAAGGATGTTGCGGTCGGTCGCCTGCGTGATCGGCCTGTTCTTGGTGAACCGATGACTGCTGTATAGCGCCGCGATCGCCGCGTTGACGGTGCCCGGCAAGGTGCGGCTGGCACCGATCTCGACCTTCGCCGCGGCATTGCCGTTGCGCAGCGTCCAATATGCTTCCAGAAATGCCGGTGAGTTGTATGCGCCGGGCAATGGCGTCCGCTTGCCGTGTCGGCGGAAGTAAAAATATATTTTGCCGGTCTTCGCGACCGCATCAATGTATTTCAGAAGCCGCGCCATCGAACTCCTGGTCCCACTCGTTTGTCGTCGCAGCATTATCCATACCGGACTTGCCGACGACGATCACGACGATTTTGTCCGGCTCGACTTCGTAGCGCGCGACCTCAATGCCGGCCTTGCTCGCCTGCTTGGCCACGCTGGCGAGCGTCGGCCGGCGCGCGCGGCGCTTGGCGGGCTCGACCTGCGCCGCTGGAAGTCGATTGGGGGCGATGGTCTTGGTCGTCATCTCGGTCACCCTTTTCGGATGGCCGGCAGCGCAAAAAAACAAAGGCCGCCCGGCGCATCGCGATCGCATGCGTGGAGCGGACCTTCATCGGGCAGCGGCGATTTCGGCTCTAAAGGTCTCAGATCACCCGCAGAGGGTGAGAACTATCGCCTGACCCCAATTTAGCAGCGGCCGCTTCGGACTTCAAGATGCCGATGCGGGCATCACTACTCTTTAAGTGTCGCCGACCCGGTGAATGTGCCCTAACAGGCTGCTGAAGAACTCACCATCGGCGAGCCTTGAAGGTTGAATCGTCACCGTTATGGAAGCGGATTTCTCCGGTGAGCGATCCATCCTTTTGAAGTTCGGCCCAACCATCGCCTGA